>JBFFIY010000338.1:0-1059 GCA_041556195.1 Enterobacterales bacterium | reverse complement strand
GAATTTTGACTTTAACAAGTCAGCTCTAAAAATTGCACACCATTTCTAAAACAACTATTAAAAATTATAGAATTTATTTCAAATGATAATGTTTTCCTTGAAATTATTTTTTATAATCAAGGATGGGATGTCCTAGTATTTTAGGAACGAGCGGAAAAGCCGTCCAAGCCACGTAGTGGCTGGTGCAACATGCACTTGTTAGGCCCTAATTGTTTCTTTGATTCCATAATAAATCATTGTTTTTAAGTATATGATGCTCAATAGATTTGCTTATATTAATTTTTACACCGCTAGAAAGCTCTATCCAGGGATCATTAGTAAGCCATAGCGAAACTTCTTTATTCTCAGTCAAAGCCTCATATATCAGGTGATCTTTGTGATGCCAAATATAATTATCTACTTTTAACCACCTATCTCTTAGTGAATTCGAAAACTCACCCACATAAACAACGCAGTCTCCAACTGTCACAATATACGCTTGCTCTACTTTTCCATCTATTTTGTCTGCACTAAAGTTAATACAAGTAGATAGATGGTCGTGTGTATTATTCGTATCACCCCATTTATATCTCTTTGGAGATTTAATTTCATTGATAAAGAAATTACCTGCGAGCGTAAATGAAAAACCACTGAATTCTTTAGTTATCATAATATCCTTATCTGCACATAACGCCCCATTAAGAGGCTAATAATAGTTGGCTAAAATAAGCGATGAAGGAGTAAATAGCCAACTGTTATTTGTCCTGCTTGAATGCCTTGTTGGACGAAGCCGCTACGCGGCAGAAAAGGCAATGATCGACTGTACTTCTTAATGCCCTCCAATTTTGGAGGATTGTTAAGGAGAAGATCATGAACAATTTGGACCAAATCCGTTTCAACCAACTATATAAACAACATACTAACGCATTAATTCTTCAAGGTAAAAGTGAAAAGACCATTGAAATGTATTCTCGCAGCGTGCGAAGACTGAGTCAGTTTTTTGATATTTGCCCCGATCACTTAAACACTGAACAACTCAAACAGTATTTCCTGGCCTTGGTAGAATCTCATTCTTGGAGT
>JBFFIY010000337.1:0-1294 GCA_041556195.1 Enterobacterales bacterium | reverse complement strand
TGGAAATGAGTGACAATGAAGCAGCAAAAAAGCTTCAAAATGAACGAAGGATATTATTTGATCAGATCTTTGAATTAGATAGAAATATTGCTTAGCTCATTCTATCTTCTTTCAGGCTCATTTGTTAATTGGAAAATACTCAATCTGTTTTATCCAAATTTAGTTCCAGAGGATAGCTTCAGGCCACTTCTAACAATCGTTCTGGTTCCAGTAACAGGCATTCTAATTTATCGTTTCGAATAAAGCCTTTTATCAGAGGAGCAATTGAGTCGTTTTGGATGATGCTACCTACACTGATTTCGTCCAATGACAGTATATCGCTCTGCTCTATTTCCTGAACATCGTCAATCTGGTTAATAACAATTCCCAATAGAGGGGTGTTTCCATCTTTGGTGACAAACATGACAACTGGACGACTTCCACGTGTAATTTGTGCTCTGGCATCTTCAAACAGCCTTATCATTTTAGATAAGG
Organism: Enterobacterales bacterium; assembly: GCA_041556195.1. Lineage (GTDB taxonomy): Bacteria > Pseudomonadota > Gammaproteobacteria > Enterobacterales > 21-14-all-40-8. Next base: position 820 of record JBFFIY010000337.1, on the reverse strand, counting down.
TGACTTCCCTCCCGTAGGTGAGTTTTGCCAATGCTTCATCTTTTTTTCCTGAATCTCGAAGTGCAATTAATTCGGAGCCTAGTTGATGGAGCCGATTATGTGGACCTTTGAATTTTTCTAACAAACTGGATAATTCTTTATCTCTGGTTTGAAAGGAATCATACCAACGTCCAAAATCACATTTATGAGGTTCGGTCACTTGATCAAAGGGAACATTGTTAACAATGCTATTTTCCAGAGCATTTAACCAGCTAACGTGGTCTTTTTCTCTGTCATATAACATGTTAATGAGTTTTTCGTTCTCCTCAAAAGGCGAAGGCAAATTGACAACTTCAGAGAAATCAAAAAGAGGAGTGGGATGAGAACGGTACATGACGGCCCCTTTCAAACCACGCCCTTTTACCGGTAGGGGTCGTTCATCTTGAGTATATTGCTGAGTAGACAATATGGCACCAACTTCTACTGCAAACAGGCTATCACCGTTCCAAAATGTAAATATTTCTTGACTCATTATGCTTGATGTCCGTGTTGGATATACATACCTAGTCATTAGTGTAGACCAAGAACCAGTGACTATCTAAAAAATTTCGTAACTATTCAGCAAGTCGCTAAATGCACCTGTAGCTATTCAGGTTGCCCCTAAAATGAGTCTCAGGCTTTTGGCTCCTGCAAAACCTGTGTACATGCCATCCATGGCAATAAGTTCGAGGCAAAAAATGTGATTATATCCCCACATGGATGTGGGTTATGCAGTTAATGCATGGAGCTATTAACTGTCTCGATTATTTGACTGTAAATTGCTCCTGCATTTTCAGCATAT
>JBFFIY010000336.1:0-1471 GCA_041556195.1 Enterobacterales bacterium | reverse complement strand
TTGGCGGCTGACGCAAATGGTATGCTTTGACCATCGCTTTATAAATTAAATCGGTCGTCATGCGCTTATCAATATGCCAACCCACTATCCGGCGAGAATACAAGTCCATAACAATCGCCAAATACATCCAGCCTTCGCCGGTTTTCAAATATGTCACATCACCCGCCCAAACCTGATTTGGACCAAGCGGATTGAAGTTCTGGTTTAACAAGTTATCTGCTACAGCATCGCTATGCCGACGCTTCGTTGTTGCCTTATAGGCAACTCGTTGTATCACTTTCAAACCGAGTTTAGCCATTAACTTACGGACTCGATAGCGGCTAATATCAAAGCCTTCCTCACGCAATTTCTTCATCATCTCCCGGCTACCCAAACTGTTTCTGCTTTGTTCAAACAGCACTTTCATTCGGCGATGTAAGTGCAGCATGACACCTTAATGTTTGAGATGAATTATCTCTTATTAAAGTGTCCGGTGCTATTAGACCAGAACACATTTCTAAATACCCTTGTTCTGGAGACTGCAATTTTTGGCTCGATCAGCTTAGTTGTTTTTGATGGATTTAGTCGGGATAAATCCCGATCTACATTTTTGAATCAATACCCTAAGAGATCCGAGGTCACAACAACCAAAAGTTACACATAGTAACCAAAAACTTATATACAAAACTAATCATCCTAAATACTTCATTTTCAGGTAATATTCCTCTTTATCTATCAAGTAAAATGCTGTTTTAGCGTTCTTATTAAAATACAATGAAAAAGCCCATTCGTAACATTGGTATTGTGGCGCATGTTGATGCTGGCAAAACGACCTTAACTGAGCAAATGTTGTTCGCCTCTGGTGCGCTCAGAAAGGCGGGTAGTGTTGATAAAGGTACCTCAGTCACAGACTCTTTAAGCGTGGAACGTGAGCGCGGCATTTCGGTACGTTTAGCAACGACTTCTTTTACCTGGAAAAAAATCCATATCAACTTAATTGACACACCTGGGCACGTGGATTTTTGTGCTGAAGTGGAACGTTCACTACGAGCACTGGATAGCGTAATTCTGGTTGTTAGTGCCGTAGAAGGTGTACAGGGTCATACCATTACTCTTTTTAAAGCTCTGCAATCCTTAAATATTCCTACACTTATTTTTATTAATAAAATGGATCGGTTGGGTGCCAATGTTGCAAAAGTAATGAGAGAGTTTCATCACGAGCTTGGTGCTAATTGTCTGCTATTACAAAACCCGTTGCTTAAACCATGCAGTGATACAGATTCTGATGGAGCTTCTACAATCACTTTGGGATCAGGTTGGTCGGAAAATAATTACCTTCAATTTGGCACAGACCCATTAATTGAAGGAATTTGTGAAACTCTTGTTGAGCATGATGATGGGCTTTTGCAACGCTATTTAGACGGAGAAACCCTCAATTTTTCTGAACTCAACAGCGTTTTGGCCAAAAGCACTGCTGAATGCAGGCTTGTAC
>JBFFIY010000335.1:0-1514 GCA_041556195.1 Enterobacterales bacterium | reverse complement strand
TTTCTAAATCCAATTTTCAAAACAAAGAAGATGGGCGCTTATTGGCTTGCCCTTCGGGAGCTACAGTGGAAAACCAGTCCTTCGTTGCCTCCATGGACGGAGGTAAGGGGCGTTAGCAGGACGCGGAAGCTTTGTCGCTCTTGAAAATGACCAGTCATTCTCTGCGAGCGACGCCTTGACCTGGATTCCCACTGAAGCTCTGAAATCCTGCATTTCCAGGTATCACGGGTATATAATAGCTTTTGCTGATAGAAAGAGGATACGAAAATGAATGGGTCAGTTAAAAATTTAATTTGTGCGGGATATTTTGTAGTAGGAATATTGTCTTTGTTAGCCGGGTTGGAAATTGACCCGGATGTTATAACGTGGAGTCAGAATCAAAAATTGGTTGCAGAGGGGATGGAGCAACCAATTTCAGACGTTCAAGTACATGAAGTACATTTAGTGAAGCAAGAAATTGAAAATACTTCCTGTCAGTCAAATATATGATTAAGTCATTCTACCAATGACTGTGCAACATCAATCTGATAATATGTAATTCAGCGAAGAGTGTTTTTAATCGCCTACACGGAGTATTTTAGTCAATTTCTGAACAAGTTCAGCTGTTTCGACACCTCTGTCGGTCAAATACCCACCATCACTCTGAGTTATCACTCCCTTGTCAAATAATCTTTTAGCTGCAGCTTTGCGGCTAGATTCGGCATCTTGATGAACTTTAATACCTCCTTGAGTCGAATTTAAGTTAAACAGGTTGAGAAGTTCTAATTCTTCGAGTAATTCAGGGGTTAATGACATTTAATTTTCCTATAAAAAGATCTGTCTAAAGCTAAAATAGCACCTTTAACGATTAGGGTATAGTCAGTTATCTGAAATCTGAATGTAAATCTACATTTGTGAATATATCAATTAAAACTGTAATGTTTAGACCTGATTATAGTCATTGAGGTATCAATAATCTACTAACCAAATTTGGTAAAATATAGCTATGCTTGCAACATTAAAGTCATTATTTTCTTCAACTCAGGAAAAAATCCAATTAAAACAAATTGAAGATCATGTTCTGTATGAATTTCCAACATGTCCTTATTGTTTCAGGGTTAACCGTGCCTTAAAAAATATGGGGCTCCAAATTGAGAGTCGAAATATCCATCAATCACAACAATTTGCTTCTGAGCTGATGCAAGGTGGTGGTAGAACAATGGTTCCCTGTTTAAGAATTGAAAACGAAAAAGGTGTTCAATGGATGTATGAGTCTTCAGATATTATTGCTTATTTTAAACAGAAATTTAATGATTAACTCTTTAGATATGTCCAGTAAAAAGGATAGTAAGAGGTTATACTTTCCTTATTTCCTTATTTCGTGAGCTTACGACAGCCTAGCTCAACACCAACAATATAATCTGGTTTACTAGTTGCGAACTCACCGGAGGACGTAACATGTCAAATCAAGATAAACTTCAAACAGTTGTGATTGCTTTTGAGCAATGGCGAAACACACGGACTCATCGAGCCGC
>JBFFIY010000334.1:0-1584 GCA_041556195.1 Enterobacterales bacterium | reverse complement strand
GCTTACCCCTAAAATGAGCCATCTCATCGTTCAAAAATGGTCAAATAATCGAGTATACTCACATTTTTTGCCTCGATCTGGCTCATTTTAGAGAAAACCTGAACAGCTACGGGCACATTTAAGAACTCGCTGAGTAGTTACAATAAAATTTAACTTTAGACAATGGAAAATCATATGAATTCAGACACTTCCTCTCCAACTTACAGAGGCTTTCCAAAAACATTCTGGATCGCCAATGGCGTTGAATTATTAGAACGAGCCGCCTATTATGGTGTTTTTATCGTCATTACCCTCTATTTATCTCGTATTCTGGGCTTTGACGATATACAGGCCGCCTGGATCGCAGGTTCTTTTTCTGCTGGTCTATACTTTTTACCAACATTCACAGGTGCATTAGCCGACAGAATCGGCTTTAGACGTTCTTTAATGCTGGCTTTTGGCCTGTTAACCATTGGATATGCAGGGTTGGCACTGCTTCCGGCTTTACTGGAAGAACAGGGATTAGTTGAATATGGTAAAACGGTCGTCTTTCATGGACTGCTAGAATCCGATATGCGCTGGTCCATCATCCCGATCATTGTCATTATCATGATTGGTGGCTCTTTTATTAAAGCGGTCATTACCGGCACCGTAGCCAAATCAACCACCGAGGCCACTCGAGCCAAAGGCTTCTCGATTTTTTACATGATGGTAAATATCGGTGCTTTTTCTGGAAAAACCATTGTTAAACCCTTACGTGAATCCATGGGTGATCTCGGTTTAATTAATCTGAATTATTTTGCCGCAGGCATGACGTTAGTCGCATTTATCAGCATTTTCCTGTTTTTCAAAAATACCGACCATAATGATAATACCAAATCTCTATCAGAAATATGGACTGCTCTGGCCAAAGTATTAACCAATGGCCGCCTTATCGCATTAATTCTCATCATCACAGGTTTTTGGATGGTTCAACACCAACTTTACGCCACCATGCCCAAATATGTACTTAGAATGGCCGGGGAAGGCGCTTCACCCTCCTGGTATGCGAACGTTAATCCATTTGTAGTGGTGCTTACTGTGGGTATGGTAACCTCCTTAATGAGAAGACGAAGTGCATTATTTTCAATGACTGTTGGCATGTTTATCATGCCAATTTCAGCCCTGGCAATGGCCTCAGGTAACATGCTTGATGGTAATGTTGACCTCGGTTTCATACAAATCCACCCTATCGCCTTTATGATGATTGTGGGTATCGTCTTTCAGGGGCTGGCTGAATCCTTTATCTCTCCAAGATTTTTAGAATACTTCTCACTGCAAGCCCCAAAAGGCGAAGAAGCACTGTACCTCGGATTCTCTCACTTGCATTCCTTCATTAGCTCCATACTTGGTTTTGGTTTATCGGGTTATCTACTCAATGCCTATTGCCCTGATCCACGTAAGTTTGAAACTCATGAAGCCTGGCAACAGGCTGCTGTCAATGCTCATTACATCTGGTACTACTTTGCTGCTATTGCAGCTGTATCTGCTGTCTCATTGATTATTTATGGCAGAGTATTAAAAAGAATGGATTCGAAACAAACTGAAGAGATCGATCTGAAAACG
>JBFFIY010000333.1:0-1642 GCA_041556195.1 Enterobacterales bacterium | reverse complement strand
GTTATGGCATTATCTCAGAAAAAGAATAAAGAGGTTTTGATCTATTGTCCATTCTTGTTGTGATCGATTGACCATTCTTGTTGTGATCTTTCTCTTACAAAAAAGTTCTCTTGTCAGAATTTTGGTGCGGAGTGTGGGTTATATGATCGATATTTGATTTTATGACTTCTCACTGGCTATTTTATCTTCTTATAGCCAATACTCCTTACTCTTTAGTTAACTAAGCGATAAGTGATGGAAAACAACGATTTAAAAAAACAGATGTCAGGCGTACTAAGAGAAATGGCGGATGATCTGGAGTTGGGTTGGTTTGAAGATGATAAAATTGAAACGCTCTTTTATGAGTTGGAAGTAGCGTTCCGTTATTACCTTGGCTCGGTGCATGGTGATGGAATGAAATATCTTTGCCTGAATACCCCTTTGCATACGTTACAAAAACTGCATCAGGAATGGGTGGAAAAGAGGAGGCAGTTTTCTGCGTTATTAGATAACATCAACTCGGAATAAGCCAAGCTTGTGTTATGCTTGATGTGGGAATGCTACGAAGCACTTCAGCGGCTTCATTCTTTTTTTTGCCCATGAAATTAAGATAATAATAAGAGAAGGATGCCTATACAAATCTCTGCATAGGACTTTAAGAGGTATATTTGATTGTGAAATATATAATGACAACGCTATTGCTATTCATCTCAATGTTCACTCAAGCTCAATCAGCAAACAATTGTCCAATAAAGGATACAACTTGTCTGATGCTGAATAAGCAGATCGAAGAACTGAATAAGAAACTCGAAACAATCCAGAGAGAACATAAAGATAGTCATAACAATTTAGTAGAAAAGCACAAATCGAATGAAACTCTATATAAAAGTTCTCTGGATTTATCCCACCAAGCCCTTAAATGACTTGCTAGGACAGGCATCCAACGAGAAATCTCACAAACAATCTGGACTCTATCAATAATTTTTTGTTTGATTTTTTGTTTAATTTTTTTAAAACTGAGAAATTAAAAACCGGATAGTTTTAAGCGAAATTGTCGAATTTGTGTCGAGCGAAGTTCTAAAAAGTGGTTTTGCTTTTTATGTTTTAATGATGTTGTTTGAAAAATCGTTAGCTTAGCCTGTATCTGCTTGATATTGTTTAGGGCATAAAAATCTAGAGCGATAATTTTGTTCAAATTTCGTGGCATTTTCAATCCAGGAGTTTCTATCAAGGCACAAGCGTTCAAGAATAGGTGGAATATGCATGGGTATGGCACCACGTTTTTGTGGGTGAATGCTTCTTCCTGTAAAATCGATGAGCTCAAGGTAGTCACTAAGAGAAAAAAGCACACCTCTTTGTATTTTATCAGTGGTATTGCCTTCGAATTTAGCCAAGGGTTTAAGTTGTTGGTCAAAATGACGTAACGCATCTAGCTCAATTTGTTCTTGGATAGCTTGTTGTAAATCTAAACAGGGTTTGAGTCGTTCTTTGATGCTGGTGTGTTCAGAAGCTTCTGGAGTGTCAGCCATATTGGCTCTGATGGGATTAAGGTCAACATAGGCCATACAGGAGAGAACAGCTTCTTCAGTTAATAGAGCTTGAGACTTATACCTGGCTTCCCAGAAATGTCCGGTACAACCATCTTCTTTATTGGCTTGACGGG
>JBFFIY010000332.1:0-1700 GCA_041556195.1 Enterobacterales bacterium | reverse complement strand
TTCAAACTTTCAAACTTTCAAACTTTCAAACTTTCAAACTTTCAAACTTTCAAACTTTCAAACTTTCAAACTTTCAAACTTTCAAACTTTCAAACTTTCGGTAGCTTTCAAACTTTCAAAACAGCAGGTTAATTTGATTTAACAAATTCAACCTAAAACCATTTTTCATTTTTCTTATACAATGCCAGATGTTGTTTTATTTCCGTTATATCGAATCCAAGATTTTCAGCATCATCTAAAGCGTCTTCTTGATAACTGACAGCTTTTTTGTATTTTCCTAAAGATGCATGGGCGGCAGCTAAAATTTCTTGCTTGGTTACCTCATCTTTAAAGGTATGTATGTTAAGTTTTTCCAGAAGCTTGATGGCTCTTTTGGGATCGGTAATTTCTTTATATGGTGATTTTATCAATAACCAGGATAAACGAATAATAGAGGTGGAAGACATATTATCTATATCATCCAAATAGGTTAATGCCTGTTTTTGAGACTCAAGTGTCGTTCCCTGAGCTGCTAGTCCAGCGAGTAATTCTTTGGCTTCAGAGCGCCCATTGGAGGCAGAGCGCGTTAACCATTCTAAGCCTTTAACTTTATCAGTTTGGCATCCTTTTCCATGTAGAAGGCTTTTACCTAATTCATATTGAGCATAGGAACTCCCCTGAGTGGCAGCCTTTAGAAACCATTCTGTCGAGTTTTCATCATCAGGTAAATTATTTAATTTTTCATGCCAGAAGCCATAGGTCAACTGTGCTTGGGGATCTCCCGCCAGTGCAGCAGCTTTAACTTCATTATATTGTTTCTCAGGTACTCCGAAATCACGCTCGCCAACTCTAAATTCCATAGTAAAATAGCTATCATAAGTATAAATGGCCTCACCTGCTTTATTCTTGGAAGCTTCAAAGCGCCAATATGTAATTGCCTTTAAAGCATGTTTTTCAAAAAGCTTCTCAGGAAAAGATTCTCTAACACGTATATTTCTTGGATTACCCAGTTTATCAATATCAAATACAAGACTAACAGTACCAATTATTCCTTTTTCTAAAGCTTTTCTTGGATATTTTGGTCTTGTTTTCTTCTTACCCAAATTTGTCGGTTTTGCCTGAAAATCAGCCTTTTTATAGCTTTTTGTAATCACTGGATATAACCGATCAATTAGCACTTCACTAGAATAACTATTAGCTAAGCTCTGATATTCAGCTTCAGCCAGTTGCTTTTCAGTCAATTTCGACGCAATGATGTTGTGGATGTTTTTTTCCTGTTCGCTACTGTTGGCACTTTCTACTGCTAATTTTGTCCATGCGTAGGCTTTATTGATATTCTTCTCAACATGTTGTCCCTGATAATACATAACGCCTAAATTAAACTGGGCACGTTTTTCTCCCATTTCAGCTAAATTTAAAAACTCTTCATATGCCGCTTGGTAATTCTTTTGTGCATAGTGATCTGATGCAGCATTAAAATCAGCTTTGCTGCTAAATGATGCCAATAACAATGTTATTGCTAATATACTCTTCATATACTTCATATTTTATCCCTTCTTATCCCTGTAATTCGTTTATTAAAATGTAACTACTCAGCGAGTTGTTACATGTACCCGTAACTGTTCAGGTTGCCTCTAAAATGAGTCAGATCGAGGCAAAAAATGTGAGTATACTCGATTATTTGACCATTTTTGAACGATGAGATGGCTCATTTTAGGGGT
>JBFFIY010000331.1:0-1755 GCA_041556195.1 Enterobacterales bacterium | reverse complement strand
TCAAACAAAAACGGCCTCCGTCATACGTGAAAGAAAAGGCGATTATTCGCTCCAAGTAAAAAAGAACCAGGGGGCTCTATATAAAGAAATAGAAGCCTATTTTCATAAAACCTATCGCGACAATCCCAAATTGTTAGAGGATAACCATTTTTATGAAGTCGATGGTGAGCATGGACGGATCAATGAAAGAGTTTACAGAATTTTGCCTATAACTGATTGGTTCAATGAAACAAAGAAGTTCAAAGATAGCTTTGCCGTTAAAATCTGGGACAGGCACTCATAAAAAATTAATAAAAAATAAAATTTTCAGATTGAAATTTTGGTTTTGAGTTTAAGAAGTTGTTGGGTGACAATTTGTTGTGTTTTTTTTGAGAAAAGCTGCATTTCAGGCAAAACAATCCATTAAATGTTTTTTAGCATTTGAATTGAGTGTATTTAGAAAGAGTCAGTTAGTCGTTAACCTGTATTTTGAAAATCTTGCCGTTGAAATAGAAATCTTGAACGGTAATATCGTTCAAATTCTGTAGCATTTTCAACCCAAGTTTCTTGGTCAATATTTAAGCGTTGCAAAATGGGCACTGTATTAATGGGGATAGCACCGCGTTTATTTGGAAGAATACATCTGCCAGTATAGTCAACCAGTTCAAGGTAGTCTTTAAGTGAAAACAAAATCCCTTTTTGAATTTCTTGCTTAATGTTTCCTTCAAACTTAGCTAGCGGTTTGAGCGGTAAGTGAAAATGTCGTAGGGAGCCTTGTTCTATTTGCTCATCAATAGCTTGTTGTAAGAAAAAACAGGATTTAACTCGTTCTTTTATACTGGTGTGTTTTGATGTTTCTGGAGTATCTGCCATCTTGGCTCTGATGGGATTCAGGTCAACGTAAGTCATGCAAGATAAAATCGCTTCTTCAGTTAATAAGGCTTGGGATTTATAACGAGCTTCCCAGAAGTGTCCCGTACAACCATCTTCTTTGTTGGCTTGTCTGGCAATCGGCTCATTAAGGCATTTCATAAACCAACTAAGGCCACTTAAACGCTCTCGATATTCATTGATTTTCTCATTCAAGATTTTGACTTCAATCTGATGCAACTCTCTACCTTCCTGGAGTTTTTGAACCAGAGGTGAGCCTTTGAAAAGGCTTGTCCATCGAGCTATTACCTGTTCATCAGTTAGCGCTGTTATTTCATCAGGACAAAGCTTACAAACGATATGCAGATGATTACTCATCACTGCATAAGCACAAATATCTATTCCAAATATAGAGGAAAGAATCCGAATACGGTTTTCAATCCATTGTCTTCTATGCTCGTAGCTCTTACCTGTAGTTTTATCTTTACCACAGAGATAAGTTCGCCTGACGCAGCGAGAAACAACATGGTAATAAGGGGTGTCTTGAACACAGATAAGTTCTGATCTTGGTCGAGTCATGTTAATTCCATTTAACGATTGATTAATAGTCAGACTACTTGTTATTTACCACCTTCCAATCGAAAGAATAGCTGTTTTTTAACCAAATTATTGCCGTAATTCCTTAGTCTGTTTATAACGCTAATTTGGTAAAGAGAATTTCTGTGTAGAATTTTGAAATTTGTCTTGCTGTTGGTTAGGTGATTTTTGTCTAATTCACTCTATGCAGCGATTTTTTGAAGATTTTTAATCCATTCAGCAATTCACCCTTTCTCTTGATTATCATCAAGGGAAATTGGAATGCATGCATTGTTTAAAGAATGACCAGTTTGTTTCTCATGGGATTGT
>JBFFIY010000330.1:0-1772 GCA_041556195.1 Enterobacterales bacterium | reverse complement strand
TAAAATCGTATTCGAAATAGCAACTTTAGAAGTTTATAAACTATACTTTTTTCTGCAACGGAACAGCTTCTTCAAACAAAGTCGTTATTTTGGACAAACCTCAAAACCAGGAGCTAAGATGGCTCCAATAAACTGGAGAATAATAATATGGTGAATTACAAAAAATACATTACTATTGAGCCAGGAAAACGATCGGGAAAGCCTTGCATTCGTGGTTTAAGGATCACTGTTTATGATATTTTGAATATGCTGGCTGATGGCATGGATTATGATGAGATCATTGATGATTTTCCAAAAATCACAAAAGAAGATATTTTAGCCTGCCTGGCATTTGCCGCTGAAAGAGAAAACACCATTACCCGGCTCAGTGCATGAAGTTATTATTTGATAACAACCTCTCTCATAAATTGCTTGCAAGACTGAGTGATATCTTTCCAAACTCTACACATGTCATGACAGTAAACCTGGATTTCTCTGAAGATAAAGAAATATAGGATTTTGCAAAAGAAAATGACTTTACCATTGTCGCAAAAGATGCAGATTTCAATGAGATGAATTTAATCAAAGATTTTCCACCAAAGGTAATATGGATCCGCACAGGCAATTGTAAAATTATAGATGTAGAAAAAATAATCAGAAATAATACTTCTGTTATAACTGATTTTTACCATGACAAAAAATCTGGGATTATTGAGATAGATTGAGTATCTAAGAGCCAACGAGCTAACAGTATATCAATAACACTAATTATGGAGTTTCTTAATGAACGGATATATACAAAAAATAGAAACCTTAATTCCTCATACTGAACGAAAAATCACCATCAATTTACAGGGTAAAAGTCTAATCAGGCAGACACCATAGCTTAAAATAGACATCTTCAAACTCAACTCATCTCGTTCCAATTATTCTTCTAAAGGACCAAAACCTTTATCATCAGAATAATTGAAAATTTCAATTTTATCAGGATAACGAACCATCCGCTTTTTAATATTTGGGAAGTCGGCGATTTCTACTTCAACACTCTCTCCTCCAGTGAGATATATTAATTCATTTTCATAGGGATTTCGCAAATGATGTGCAACTCCTGGAGTTGGAAACCCCATAAAATCACCCTGCTCAACTTCATACTCTTCACCATCAATTTCAGCCATTCCTTTTCCTGAAAGGATATAGATCCATTCTTCTTCTCTATGGTGAGAATGGTAAATGAAAGATTCCTTACCTGGAGGTATTTTAGCCAAATTAACGCCCGTTCTTTTGAGTCCAACCGATCGACCTAAAGAAACAAATTTGACCAAAGACTTTGGATTCCAAGGGTGTGAGAAACTATCTTCTTTTTCTATAATTTCTTTAGAACGAATAATATAGTTTTTTTTGTCAGTCATATAATTAAAAATTTGGGTAATAAAACTAAATATTCACATAAACGGATGGTTAGATCCAGCAAACAAAATTTTTCAACGTCCTCCACGACATATTTTTCTTAAAATCAATCAGTTATCCCTCTATTTCTTTCAAAAGGAGAGAAAGTTATCTGTGATTAAGCTTATTTCCTCCCATTTAATTATTTTATTCATAAATTCAGTATATTACTAAAATTTTCAGCTTTATCAGAAAAAGTAAAGGCTCAGCCTTGTCCAATATGAAATGAGCCCGAAAGAAGTAAGTGATTCCAGAATAAAAAGAGCCTGAAATATTTATCTATTTAGTCCATGATCTCTATTATGAGAACTATCATGAACATAGACAATCTAGCATCGATTAAATCT
>JBFFIY010000329.1:0-1792 GCA_041556195.1 Enterobacterales bacterium | reverse complement strand
TGTAACTACTCAGCGTAATTCAGTAATATTCATTAACAAAAGCGGGTGATTTTCCTTCAAATATCATTTTCATAGCGTCACTTGAACTCACACCATGCTTTCGGCAGGTAGATAGATAACTGCGTACCCGACAAAATATTTCCGAACCTTCCATGCTTCGAAAGCAACCGGAAATTTTTTGTTGAACTTTGGTCATCCTGATGTCATTTTCCCCCAGATTGTTGGTAAAAGGAACATCAGGGTTGTCCATAAACCGCAGCACATCTGATTCATAGTTTATCAAACGCTCTAATAGGTTTCTCGCTTTACTCCGCTTGAGGCGTCCTCGTTTACCTTTCTCTCGGCTATCATCTGGTGGTGGGCATTCAATTTCGGCGTCTTCGAGTAATTTACGGTAACTATTTAAGTATTGAATAGCCCTCTTTTTATCAAGTGAATCACCGGCATCATGAACCGCTTTATTGAGTCCTTCAAGAAACAGTTTCACTTCTCCAGCCCAAACCACAACCGCGTTTTTCATGGGGAAAAAAGTCAGTCCATAAATCGTTACTTGCACAATGTAACCAGTGACGCTTGCCCTCAATGTTAATACCGGTTTCATCCGCATGAATTCGTGCTGAAGACACCAGAGCCTGTTTAGCAATAGAGCTCAAGCTCTCAAGTCGCTTAAATGCATCCTTGTTAAAATTAAAAATTGAACCTTGGCTAACTGGAATATTAAGCTGTTCACCAAAGTATTCCTGTATTCTATTGTAAGGCAGCAACTGGTACTGAGACATATACACCGCGTGAGCCTTTACCCCATTACCATATTGGGTGGCCTTATTGACATCTTTGGGAAATGGGGCAATAAACCGTTTACCATTTTCATCCTGTAAAACTTGAGCCCGATATTCCGTTACTACTCTGGAAATCTCAATATCAAAGACTTGGCGTTTTTCAAATCCAATCTCTTTATAACAATGCCCCTTAGGTAAGGTTCTCCGGTCAATTTGTATTAGCTCAATTTCGTCAGGCTCTTCAACCTGTTTTAGGGTGGTACCTATATGCCCCTTTTGAGCGCCCGTTTTTTTACTTGATTTTTTACGAGACGGTCTGAGTCGATTTGGAGCACTTGATGGCGGCTTGCTACTGTTACTGCTATTAAGATCGACACGATTAGTAAGTAACTTGACAACCAGGAGCAGTATACCAATCATTGACTTTAAAGCAGGTGACAAGTCTTTCTCTTGATTGAGAATAGACTCTACCTCTTTTAATGTCTTATCAATGTCAATACCATCCAGTCTCATCCAAAACCTGCTTTCTTATGCGTTAGTGCAAGAATTGTAACATGGGTTTTTCAGGCTGAATTTTGGCCTATGTAAGCGGTTTTAAACGATTGTTATTTTTTACCCGCGACCAGCTATTCATTAATGGATTTTTGTCTTTTTTTCTACAATTACGCTGAGTAGTTACAATAAAAATTCAATTGCTAACTTATTGATTTTACGATGTTCAGGATTGGCATGAGTATTGCCTTGTTATCTATATATACCCGTGACACCTGGAAATGCAGGTTTCAGCAAGCCAAGAAGCGTCCATATTCGAGGCTTGAAGCTTCCGCATCCTGCTCACGCCCCTTACCTACGTCCTGTAGGCAAAGCTTCCGCATCCTGCTTACGCCCCTTACCTACGTCCTGTAGGCAAAAGTGCAGTATTAGTTATTTATGTCCATGGATGGACTGTATGAAGAAAATGCCTGGACAGGCAATGCTCCCAGCATTGCTACTGCATACACTCCATCCATGGA
>JBFFIY010000328.1:0-1795 GCA_041556195.1 Enterobacterales bacterium | reverse complement strand
TGATGTGGGATTGATCCATATGAATGGTCGGGTGTATGATCAGAAACTTGGAAGATTCCTGAGTGCTGATCCGAATATCCAGGCGCCGACAGATACGCAGAGTTTGAATCGGTATGCTTATGTGTTGAATAATCCGCTGAGCAGTACGGATCCTAGTGGGTTTTTCTTTAAGAAGTTGCGACCCATTCTAGCGATTGCTGCAGCGATTGTTATTCCAGGAGCGGTTGTTGGAGTGTTAGGCGAAATTGGAGCAGGAGCATTGGCGGGCTTTGTCTCTGGTGGAATTGCAACTGGCTCTTTGAAAGGAGCAGTTGTGGGCGCATTTTCAGGGGCGGCTTTTGGGACTATAGGTAAGGCGTTTAAGAGTTGTTTGTCTTGCTACGACTTCAAGGCAACTGGGGTAAGTATGAGTACTGGTGCCAGAGTAGGAAAAGTGCTGGCTCATGCTGCGACTGGTGGAGTAATGTCCACACTTCAGGGTGGTAAATTTGGCCATGGATTTTCGGCAGCTGGGTTTACTCAAGCATTTGCGCCGGGGATTGATAATATTGATAAAGGAACATCCTTTAGTGCCGCTAGAGTGGTTGTTGCTGCCCTTGTCGGGGGTACGGCATCGAGGTTGTCTGGTGGGAAGTTTGCTAATGGTGCTGTGACTGGGGCGTTTTCTCGAGCGTTTAATGATGAGGTATCTAAGGTTCAGGATGAAAGACTAGCTATTGGAGCATCAACGAAAGCATTAGCCAAAATTATTGGGAGTAGAAGGGCTGAGCTGGGTATTGAATTTGACAGTAATGGTGATATTAAAGTTGAGGGGAAATTAGATCTAGATAAATTAAAAATAAGTCTAAACTCAGATATGGAAGCAAAGATTATTGCTGGTCCAAGCGTATTGGTTGGTCAGACGTTTTCTATAAATGACACAGCTGCGGCAAAAGCTGTTGCATCTTTTGGTATAGTAGAATTACAGGTGACGGGTTTCAATAATGGTGTTTTTAATTTTGAAGTTAAACTAGGCAAGGGTGTGTTTGTGAAGTATTCAAATGGCTTTGACATAAGAACATTTGGAAGATTAGGTAGAGCGATTAAAGGTACACAGGACAATGAGCAATCCATCCATAATTATTTGTGTCAAAATTTGCCAGGAGCTGAAGGATGTTAAATGTATATAGAGTTTTTATGATCGTTGTTATGGTGTCTTTTTCTTGTGCATGTAAAGCTAAAATTTCAGATAAGGATAAAATTGACAATATGATATTGGATTCAACTATTGCAATAGCTGACAAAGAATTTGATGTTGCTGTAAGCATACTTGAAGAATTAAGCTTAAAAGAGTCAGAAATGACTGTTAGCCAAAAAATGAATATTTTATATGGTTTGCTTGAATTGAGTTATATAACAAAAAAAACAGAACAAGCGGATTTGTATGGGCATAAATTGATAAAATTATTTGGTGATAATTCCGATTACTCAGAAATGAAGACAAGGCTATTATTTCGACTCTGTGAGAGCGAGGATTGGTCAAGTAATAGGAAGTTATTTGATGATATTTGCATAAAACAATGATAGGTGTAGCGTACCACTTTACCATCGTATAAATTGCCAAATTAAACATCATAGTAGATCAAGGACAGGCACTGCTAAAAATAAGTTACTTGTTTAAATGGAATAACAAGGGAAATAACAAGGGACACACGCTTTATAAAAAATCAACTTAGTGACCTAGCTCCAATAGTTGGTTTTATTGTTTATAGTTTTTTCAACCTGAAAAATTAAAAATTTGGTTCGTATTGAGTGC
>JBFFIY010000327.1:0-1797 GCA_041556195.1 Enterobacterales bacterium | reverse complement strand
TCTTCTAAACCATACATTTTCATTACTTCATCACCAAACAAACGAATAATTTTTTGCTTGTTATCATCCAGCCCAAGCGTATGTGGTGGCTGTTTAGGGTAATAAGCTATCGTAATGGCTTGCATCATCTGAAAAACCCAACGTAATGTGGGGGTTGCTATCGCTTTACCTTTTTGGTTGGGCAGTGTTTCTTTTTCTGACTTGAGCTGTTCTCTGAGCTGATGTTGGCCTAAGTTATAAATCATCAGACAAAGCGTCATGACCATCATCAAGGCTTCTATGCGCTCGGGCTTTTTGAGAAAAACTTTGTTCAACTGAAAGCAAGGTTCTTTGATAAAACGAAATCCTCGCTCAACATCCTGCTCTTCTTTGTAGGTGCTGAGCATTAACTCGGTGGTGAGTTTTTTTTGGTTTCATTTGTGCCTAAAATAAAACGTCCAACCTGATTTTCATAAGGACGGCATTTTGTCTGACTTTTTTCAAGTTCAATGACGAGTTGATAATGCGTTAATTGAGCTAATTCGCCACGCCTGGGACGACCTTGTTTTTTATGACAGTAGTTTGGCCTGATCGTTTGAGAAGTTTTGTGATATTTCAATGATTTTGAAATCGCTCAGCGGCTTGTATTGCATCAGCCTTACAAACAAAATTTATTGCGCTGAGTTTTTTGGCTTCACCCTCTGCCTGTTTTAAGGCTTTTTCGATACGTCTTAATAATGTTTTGATTTGTTGTTTGGCTCCTTGTTCAGAATGGAGCAACAACCAGCGCTCCTTCTCCGGGTTATTTGAATCGACCCAACAACCTTGATAACCAGGCGCTAATGTTATCCAGGCAAAATTCTCTTTGTCCTGGTGGTAATACGCTTTTACTTTTTTCAATGTGGCTGGTATTCGAGTCAGATAACGGATCAAAGTATCTTTTAGTTTACCTTGATGATAAAGCGCTGAGTCGGCTACCCATAAAAAAGGGGCGCTATTTTTCAGTGACTGCTGAAATGTTTTGACTCGCTCTATAGTTTCATGGAAACTTTTTTTATCTTGACTATTGCCGTCTAACCCCTCAAACCACAATGGAATACTGCCAGGGCCACTCACCATCAATGACATGACGACTTGTTTGAGATCGGGACGGTGATCTTTTGGATAACCCAGTGCAGGCTGTGGCGGTTTTTTTCCATTCTCCTCATCCACTTCGTAATACTCACCAAAAAGCTTAATGCTGGTGGTATCTAGTTTGGCAGCCTGACCGATCAAACCTTGTTTGGAGGCAATCTGAAATGCGATGTCTGAAAATAGTGAAGTACAACCTTGAGTATATATTGCATCCAATGTGCGTCCCAGGGCGTCATCATTAAGATGTTCCGCTTCAATGCCTTCTCCAATTAAGCGAGAAACAGGTTTATTCTTGAAAAAAAGTGGTGATAAATAAAGCGGTTTAGCAGTAAAACCTAACCCATTAATGATCATTGCAGCAATGCGTTGTCCATGGCTGACAACACTTCCTTTTTCTTTACTAACGGGCAACTGCTTGTCCAGCAGTTTAACGAGATCATATTTTTGAATAATACCCGCGACTAGCCCCAGATGATCGAGTGGTTGGCATTTCAGTTTTTCAAAATCGATTGGTGCAGCCATACTAAGAAGAGTGTGTTGGATGAATATCGTTTGATTATTCCAGAAAAGGAGCAGCTAAGCCTTGATCTTTTCGCCATAAATTGTTTGATCTATGGCTGAAAACCTTGTGAGATATATCGCACAAAAAAGAATAGATTGAATTAATTTGGTGCGGAAAGTGAG
>JBFFIY010000326.1:0-1811 GCA_041556195.1 Enterobacterales bacterium | reverse complement strand
GTGGTCAAGACAAAGAAGCAGGCAAAAGCTACGAACATAGAAGGCAATGGATAGAAAACCGTATTCGAATTCTCTCTTCATTATTCGGGGTAGATATTTGTGCCTATGCTGTTATGAGCAATCACTTACATATTGTCTGTAAACTTTGTCCTGATGAAATCAATCAGTTAACCGATGATGAAATCATTACCCGTTGGACTTGTTTGTTTAAAGGTCCTCTATTCATTCAGAAAAGACAACAAGGATTAAATCTGATTGATGTTGAACAAAGGATTGTTGACAGTTTGATTGTCGAGTATCGTCAACGTTTAAGTAGTATTAGCTGGTTTATGAAATGCTTAAATGAACCCATTGCCAGACAAGCCAATAAAGAGGATAACTGTACTGGCGATTTCTGGGAATCTCGATATAAATCACAGGCCTTATTAACCGAAGAAACGGTTATCTCAGCTATGGTTTATGTTGACCTCAATCCAATCAGGGCAAATATGGCAGAAACGCCTGAAAAATCTGAACATACCAGTATTAAAGACAAAAAATTGCTCCTGCATTTTCTGCATACATCACATTGACCATGTCAGGTTAGGAGATTTAACGTTAACGAATATCTCGGTGTCACTTAACCATGGCTTAACAATTTCTACCACATCTTTAGATTCGGAGACAGTGATACGTTCACACTCGACTTGTATGATTTTTGGGGTATCAATTGAAAACAGAATGTGGTTGCTTTCTTTGAGTTCAATTCCTTCCATGCAGTGATCTGCCGACCAATCTATATCAGTATCTTCTGAATACTTTTGTAAGCCTTCCGCCAATACCGTGAAAACTCTTAATGTACGCTTAGTGTTCGCTTAGTGTTCGCTTCGTATGTTCCTGATATTTGATAAGCAAGATTTAATGAAAGAGAATTGCCATTTTCTTCATGGCTAAAATTTAGGCAACAGCCATCTTCGAACCAATAGTTCTTATCTAGCCACTTTGAAAAATCTGAATTATTTTCAAATACTTCACTCAATGTAATGCAGTCTCCCTGCGGCTAACGCCCTGTTAAGGGGCTGATAATTGTTGGCTATAATGTGAAGCGAAACCGAGCCAACTGTTAGCAGTCCTGCTTGAACAGCTTGTTATATGCAAATCCCCATAAACTGGATTAAAACATTGTATTATTATTTTTAGATTCCTTTGGAACAGGCTGCCCAACCCCCCAATGCTCAACAATTTTCCCTTCTTTCATTCGAAATATATGGATGCCAGCACCACCAAGGGAATCAGGCGTGTGTTTGACGTGGAGATGGAGCCAAACAAGATCACCTTCGGAAGCGGTTCGCTTAATAGACATTGAAAGTTCTGGGTACTTCTTATATCGGCTTGCAAACACGTTTAATAACGCATCTCGCCCATCCTCTATGTTCGGTGCATGATCAACAAAGTTTTCGCTATAGCATTCATTACGCAAAATATCTATTCGATGCGAAGGCTCAAGATCAGGCCTATTTTCGAGGGTATCCATGCAATACAGAGCCTTCTTTAAGTTAGATTCCTCTAAAGCAGTTTCTGCGCTTTCTTTAGCATTAAGTTCACCGACTAAAACAAGCGTAAAAATCGCAAAAAGTAAGACTTTAATCGATATTTTCCCTGTACTCATATATTTCCCCTATATCAGCTGTTGCCAGAATATACATGCATACAACAGCTTAGTTTTGGGAATGATTCTCACAATCACTATTCCCACTTTACAGTTTCTTGAAACTGTAATTTAGTCGAAATTTGATATTAAAACAATGACTTATTACAATTTATACAAAGTG
>JBFFIY010000325.1:0-1943 GCA_041556195.1 Enterobacterales bacterium | reverse complement strand
GAGTGAGCATGTTGAAAGATTTCAGGCTGTCATCTATAGCTGCCGTTGTTGCTATTGCGTTGTTTTCTAATGGATCTGCTAATGCTGAAGAGGTAGAGAGCGTTGCAGTAAAAAAAGCAGGAGCGGGAGAAAATAAAACTGCTCAGCAAAGCGAAGATGAATCTTATGATGAAGAAAATACACTGGTTACAACAGGTGTTGCGAGTGGTAAAACCAAGAGAAAAATTGATGTCAGTTATGCTATCACCAATTTAGATGCAACTGAGATGGTTAAGTTGAACCCCAGTAGTACGGCGGATATTTTTAAAGCTGTTCCAGGAGTATGGGCAGAAAGCTCTGGTGGTGTGTCTGGAGCCAATGTGTTTGTTCGTGGTTTTCCTGGCGGTGGTGATGCCCCGTTTCTTACTGTGCAATTAGAAGGCGCCCCCATTTTTCCTCCACCTACTTTGTCATTTTTGGAAAATTCTAATTTATTCAGATTCGATGAAACTGTCAGTTATATGGAAGCCTTACGCGGTGGCCCAAACCCGGTTGTATCTAATGGTCAACCAGGTTTAACCACAAATTTCATGCTTAAAGAAGGCTCGGAGGAAACGGAAGGTTTGGTTAAATATTCAACTTCCGATTATGGTTTACAACGAATTGATACTGTTGTCAGCGGTCAAATGGCAGATGATCTTTTCTTTATGATCGGTGGTTATGTGAAAAGTTCTCCAGGTATTCGTGATGCTGGATTTAATGCAGAAGAAGGCAGACAGCTTACGGTCAATATTACCAAAGTCCTCGAAAATGGTAAGTTAAACCTGTATACGCGGCAAACTGATGATCATGGGGTCTGGTATCTGCCAACACCACTTAATGTTCCTGGAGTGGACAATGAGTTTACTCAAATTGGAAGCTTCAACAGACAGGCGACTATTCAATTTGGCCCTGATGGAACCAGTCAATCTTTTGATTTTGGTGATGGTCGAGGTTGGGATGGCTCTGTTTCTGGCGGAAGCCTTCGGCTCGATCTTGGTAACGACTGGACATTGGTTGACAGGTTTAACCTGACAGAAGGTGATGCGGATACCTTTGGTCTGGTACCTAATGGAGGCCCGGAATTATTATCGAGTGTTGCAGATAATGGATCGAGTGCGATTGGTGCAGTAACAGGCAATGTATATAGCGGTGATACCTATGTGCAGCAAATTGGTCGCTGGGTAGTTAAAAAAGAAATTGAATCTATTACTAATGATCTTGCCTTAACTAAAGACATCGGAAAGCACAGTGTAACATTTGGTTATTATGCCTCGACATTCTCCGCCAATGACTGGTGGTCTCTGGGTAACCAGGCCTACCATGTTGTTGCTCCGGGTGGTGAAGCTTTAACCGGAATCGATTGTAATGATAATCAGGATAGTTGTGGTTGGAATTTTGATATCAACTCAGTTGGAGATGGAACAACACAGGCTTTTTATATAGCTGGCGAATTACAGGCGACTGAAAAATTAACCCTCGAAGCTGGTGTGCGTAATGAAAATCATGAAATTGATTATACCGTTGATGAGGGGCTGGATGGGACGGTTGATAAAGCAGTAGATTACGATGAAACGGAACTTTCCTGGACATTGGGTGCCAATTATTCCTTAAATCAAAATTCAGGAATTTTTGTACGTGTTAACGATGGTAGCAAAATGCCATATTTCGATGATTTTCGTGATAATTTTGGTGCCTTCAGCAATGGAGAAGATTTAATCAAGGAAATTTCTCAATTTGAATTTGGATATAAATTAGCTCAGCAAAATTATAGTCTATATGCCACTGCATTTTTTAATGAAGTTAAGGGTGATACCTTTGTTCGACAACCTGGAGCACCTGCTGAAGTCTTGACGAATGAAGCGCTGGGTGTGGAAATTGATTTTAACTATCACAATGAAAATGGGTTTTCAGTAAGTTTAAAT
>JBFFIY010000324.1:0-1948 GCA_041556195.1 Enterobacterales bacterium | reverse complement strand
CCGGCGAAGGCTGGATGTATTTGGCGATTGTTATGGACTTGTATTCTCGCCGGATAGTGGGTTGGCATATTGATAAGCGCATGACGACCGATTTAATTTATAAAGCGATGGTCAAAGCATACCATTTGCGTCAGCCGCCAAAAGGTCTTGTCTTTCACAGTGACCGAGGCTCTCAGTATACGAGCAAACGTTATCGTAAATTACTACACAGTTATCAAATTAGAGCGAGCATGGGAGATGTTGGCGCTTGTTGGGATAACGCAGTCGTGGAACGTTTCTTCGGTAGCTTGAAACACGATTGGATATTTAAGATTGCTCAGCCAACACGAGAGCACATGAAAAAAGATGTCGCAGCTTACATGAGATATTACAATCTTGAAAGGCTGCATACAGCGAATGGCGATCAGTCGCCAATTAACTATGAAAATTCTCTAAAGAAAGTGTCCGGTTGGACTTGACCAGAACATGTCAGCAATCAAAACTTCGGTGGACAGAAATTACATTGCTAATTGTTTATTGGGGGTTCGTCTGAAAAACTGTAGGTGTGAGTATTGAGTGGTCAAAACATCCTCCTTGATGACAATATTAATTATCTGGTTGTTATATGCTTGAAGTTATAATAACAATTAATTCAATTTGTATTATACCCGTTCCCCCTCGAGATGCAGGTTTCAGTGGGATTTAAATGCGCTTTAGGCTAGGCGTTGATTGTAGCCACAGATTACTAGTTCCAGACGTAATCTAAGTACCTACGTCCTGTAGGCAATGGTTGTTCCCTTGGCAAAATTAACAACAAAGCATAAAGTGCATTTAAACCCATCGTAGAAGCGCCTGAGGCAAACCACTTCTTTGTTGGATGAACTTACAAGGGAACAACCATTGCCTCATTCATGCGCCTCAAATTGGATTGCCTCAGGCACTCTGAAATCCTGCATCTTGAGGGGGAACGGGTATATAATACGCTTTGCTTTTTGATATAATAAAACTTGTAGCTATTACAGGGCTATGAAAAGCACGTAATCGGTCATTAAATGCTTAAATATGCTGTTTGATGGTTTATTATCGGCTAGTATTCAGAATTGAAGACAGGACTAGAAGCTATTGATATCTAAACGCTTTTTGGTTTTTAATGGTTGGGTGTCCTATTATCATTTATTTACTATTTTTTTAGTTGGGATTAAATAATGAAAATTAAACTTAAACTTAAAGCATTACTATCAGGGGCTTTATTGGCCACAGTTCTCAAAATTTTATTAGCAGGGTCTCTATTGGCCACAAGTAGTAATGTGATGGCATGTAGCCACCCAACAAATGGAATAGAGTTTTCAGTGTTTAATAAAAGCAGTGAGTTTGGGATAAGTATATATAAAGGAACGGTCTCAAATCCAATTGGTGGGGAGTGGCAACCTGGTTCTCCTTGGAATAATTATGATAAAGCTGGAGGTCCTAAGGCCATTATACCTCTATTTGATTCTGGAGTTCCAATAAAGCGAAATTTTAAGACTGAGTTCACACCATGCAATCCAGGGGATTATGATGGCGCTCAAGTTGAATGGGACTTTAGACTGTCAACTAATAATGAAACTCCTACAGGTCAAAAGATATGTAACTTAAAGGTACTCTCAAAAAATAAAAACGTGGGCCTGGGATCTGACAATGATGGGTCGATTTCAGCCACCCTTTTTAATAACGGTGTTCAGGATAAGCATGGTAAGTATTATATTTGTAGCTATAACAATCCGAAAGGACCTGAAGCAATATATAGACCTCTTTTTATTGGGAATGCTGAGAACATTTGGGGAGGTTCTCCTTTCGTATTATATGATAGCCCATATCAAATATATGTTTATAACTCTGATGACCCACCATGTAACTGTGGCTCCATTTCAAAAAATTAGTGTGATTGCAAATTAAACAAAAAAGGTTAAACCCTAAATACAATTTTGCT
>JBFFIY010000323.1:0-1949 GCA_041556195.1 Enterobacterales bacterium | reverse complement strand
CCTACATCTCCTGTGAGTAACTTATAACGATACTTCGTTACCCAAACAAAGTGATATTCAATATTATATTTTGTATGTGAACCTTGTCTATATTTCATACCTTAATAATACAGCCAACTGCTAGCTTAAAGCTACCCGTCGAAAGACGGGGGTTTAAACCTATGGTTCGGACGAAGTAAAGGGAAGCTAACACTTAAAACTGCGGTTTATCCGCAGCCTTTTCTGCTTAAACCAAGAAATGGAATGTTACTGTTGAAGATAGGTAGCCAGTCCTTGGTGTTTTGAATTTGAACTAACACTTTACCTATTTTTTAGATTAGGCGCTAGGAAGTAATGCTGTTTTTTTATATTATTTATAGCTAATAAATTTATTTTTAGAAATTTTTCAGAGTCACAATTAAATTTACATTGGAGGTTTAACTATTAAGCATTTATCATTCATTATGCCTATATCAGCTATTTCTTAAAGCCTGTTTACGCTTTGCAGTATATTCCCACCACTTTTTTGCTGGCCCACCTTCCATATATCTTACAGCCGCAATAAATACATCAATGACACAGGGATCGATTCTTTGTCCTTGAAGATGGCAAAGCTTTGAATACATTTCAAAAGGATCTTGACCTGCCAGTTTAATGGGTTGGGTAAACCCTAAAAGTAAAAGATCTTTTTCTGTTGCCTTACCAACATTTGGAATTTCCTGGAATTTAAGAACGGTATCTCTAATCAATTGCATTACCTACATCTTGAGGTAGCCCTACTTACCACCAGCCAGATCAATAAAACTTCCCGTCACATAACTCGCTTCTTCGGATAACAACCATGCAATAGCATTTGCTACTTCATGGGGCTCTCCTCCCCTTTGTAATGGGATCTGACTCTTCAAGCGGTTAACTCTATCAGGCTCTCCACCATCAGCGTGCATACTGGTATAAATAAATCCCGGTCGAACTGAATTAACTCGGATCCCCTCTGCTGCTACTTCCACTGAAAGTCCTGTGGTTAGGGTGTCCATGGCACCTTTTGAAGCGGCATAGTCAACGTATTCTCCAGCTGCACCTAAACGTGAAGCGGCGGAGGAGACATTCACTATGGCTCCCCCTTTTCCTCCATGTTTTTTGGACATGCGTTTAATTGCTTCACGAGAGCATAAAAATGAACTGGTTACATTGGTTGAAAGAATTTTATTGATGCGTTCGGCGTTCATTTGCGCAACAGTCATTTGTGGTAGCAAAATACCGGCATTATTCACTAACGCTGTTAAAGAACCTAACTCACTATCTATCTGTTCAAATAGTCTAATAACTTCGTTTTCTACTGATACATCCGCTTGCACTGCTATCACTTTGTCAGTGATATAACTTAGTTGTTCAAGCAGAATATTAGCCTCTTCCATACTATGATTATAATTAAGGCAAATAGCATAACCTTGCGTGGCAAGGTGCCTGGCGGTTGCCGCTCCAATACCACGACTTGAACCTGTAATGAGTACAACTTTATTCATCATCCTTGTTAGCCTTTATTAACCTTTATGAAAAAATTTCTCTGCCACAGATAAGCACTCAACAAACCAGCTATAAATCCAAACAAATGGCCTTCAAAACTAATATGCTCTCTAAAGTCGATTAACATGGCAAATAAGCCACCATAAATTAACAGTGTCAAAAATCCAAGCAGTATTGTTTTTATGGTTCGCTCCAGCAGAGCATGGGCAATAAGAAATCCCCAGTAGCCCATAATTAGCGAAGATGAACCCGCATGTAAGCCATCTCGAGCCATTAACCAGGTTAGCAGGCCCGATACAATAACCACAAATATAGTAACAAACTTAAAAGCTTTAACTTGAGTAACCAGAATACCCAATATCAAAAAAGGCAAGCTGTTACTTAAAAGGTGAGTGAAGTTCCAATGAAGCCAAGGGGAAGTAAGAATGCCCGGTAAAGAATTAACT
>JBFFIY010000322.1:0-1974 GCA_041556195.1 Enterobacterales bacterium | reverse complement strand
CCACTGGCAATTGGAAATCCGGCTTTTAAGGCTTCCCCATATTGCAATCGACATTTGTTTTTCAATAGATAGTTCGCGCATTTATCAATATTTTCTCGAAAAGTAATAAGCAGACAGTCTACCTATAGAGCACCATAAATACTTAAAAAATCTGGCTGTTTGATTTAAATTTTAATCCAAGAAATAAAATAGTGCATTAGCTATTTGTGTGTTATTTTCATATCAAATATTATGAATGATTTTCTTTAATTTACATGTAAAAATATGCGTCATTTTTATATGCTAAATTCCAACTTAAGAGCATCTTTTAATCTTGATCTCATCAAAAAACAGAACGTTAGAATACTCTTTGTCTCCTTTGTTGGATGGTTGTTTTGAAGTTTTTAGGCTAATACATCCACTCCTTTGGGATATGGAGTACCTTGAATGCTGAGGTATTTTTCTAAAATTATTTCGGCAAAATCTGTTGACTCTCCAATACTCTTATTAAATTCAATAGTTCCTTCAATGCTCGCTATAAGGTCAATTTTTTCGTTATCTTGATACCCGTTATTAAATTCACCATTTTCATTTAGTATCGATCTTCCAGGGATGCGATCTAATAACCCTCCATCGATTCCAGACTTGATCAAGTCATTAACTTCACTTAAAGAAATGTTCCTTAAATCAATAGTTTTTGCTGACTGAGTTGTTGTCTTGGTTACTGTCGTTTCTTTATTGTCTTGCGAAGGCAAGATGTTGCCATCATGTAATTTTGAAGAGGAAGTAGATTGCCCTATATTTGAAATATTCATTCTGTTCTCCTTGATCCTGATTAATTTATTTTATGAGTTCGACTCAAGCAAATTACACTCTAAAAATTTCACGACAGTTCAATAATTCAATAATTTAGCAGTAAAAATATAAGATGGAACCTATTTTTTCAGAACTCAGCGTTTAATCTATCTTCAATTTACTAAGTCGGAAGAAAAAACCTGGTAGAAGCTGCATTATATTTGATGGCGAAGTAATTTTGTGTAACTAACGTTTATTAGTGAAGCAAATATAGTGCCAGAGTTTATTTTAATGGAGTATAAAAAAACATTTGATAGTGCTTGTGTAAGTATAATTGTCGCCTCTAATGTTTAATTATAAAAAGGTGTGGAAAATGAAAGTAAGATTTATTTACTCGTTTAAAATAGGCTCTTCAGTAGTATCTGTGGGTAAATTGAACCCTATATGACCCAGTTTTTCAATCTTGGCAGGTTGTTATTTATAAGAGGGCTCACAAAGCTCAGCTCTGAATCCAGGCAAGGGTGTCTTACCCACCATCTCCCCCTCTCTACACCCTGTTTATCCCACAACACTTCCACTTCACAAGGACTACTCAAGCACAAAAAAAACGTGCTCTGCGTTCCTCCTTGTGAACTGAAAGCTTTTGCGGGCTAAGGGTTACGCGAGGCGAAGATGACGGGCAAGACAGTGCAATTATCTATTAATAATACAAAAACAAGGAGAAAATATAAGAGCATCTGTTGCTAAAATTTGTTATTAATTTGGTGCGAACAAAAAACAACAGATCAAACAACAGATGCTGATTAAAACTATCCTAAATAAATGCCACAAATTCAAGTCTTTTGTATATCAAGATGTCATATTGACGAAATATCAAGGAAACGATGCTCTTGAAGTGACGGTCGTTCCTCGGAAAAATGCCACAGCGCTTTGCTCGTGCTGTGGCAAGAAAGCGTCAAGTTATGACTTATTGAGTGAGCGACGTTTCGAGTTCATCCCTTTGTGGGGGTATCGTGTTTTCCTGCTTTATACCATGCGCCGAGTTTGTTGCCAGTTATGTGGTGTTAAGGTTGAACAGATACCTTGGGCTAAGGGTAAAAAAGAACTGACGACCACTTATATGCAATACCTGGCTTTCTGGGCTCAAAACCTGTCCTGGCAACAGGTTGCCAGAACATTTCATACGTCCTGGGAGAAGGT
>JBFFIY010000321.1:0-2076 GCA_041556195.1 Enterobacterales bacterium | reverse complement strand
TTAATTGTTCAAGTCCGCCAGCTTGTTTCCGAAGATATTGGCGAATTATGCGGTGAGTTTGACTATCTTTTGCGAGTTGAACCAGTTCTATACCTATTTCTTTTTTAAGTTTTTTGCAGGTAGGGCCAAGAGAAGAACCAAAGTTGACTGTATCTTCAACGTTATTATCTCTTTCTTTTCTAGTCGGGGAACGCATTAGCTGCTTAATGGTGGTTTCATCATCATCGTCCCAGAACCCAGCGCCGGTAATTGTGGCTTTAGTTTCAGCTTCCTCAAATGTTTTAAAGAGAACCCGAGCCACTTGCCCTGCTCCACAAAGGCCTATTTCCTGATCAGTTACTCGATAATGAACATGTCCCGTGTTTGCGCTGGTTGGGGATTGGTGCTTTGCAAGCACCCAGTATTCGTCTACTGACCAGTCTCCTACTACCAATATGTTGTTTGATTTACTCATCACTACAACCTCCACAAATCCTGATTTTGCTGTGTACAAATAATAGACTATGTTTTCATTATATGCTCATTTTTATAAGGGTTTATTTCTATTTTTTGACATAAGAAGCTTTATTACTAAAACCTTACACTAGAATAGTTTATTGACGATTTTTTGAACTTTGGTGAAAGAGTTACTCCTAAAAAATGCTCTGTAGGTCAGTAGTATCAAGGCTGTTGAGAATTAAGTGAAAAATTACGTGTTTATGCACAATACCCATGATTGAAATTGATTACTCATTAAGTGATACATAAATTGCCTGATTTGAAATTAATTGGTATCATATTTTCATTCAACCTATTGAGATTAATTCTATGCCACAAGATCAACAACAGGCACCCGTTAACACTGATGAAGCTCAAGCCAATCAACAGCTATTTGATCAACGTATTAATGATGAACAGAAAATAGAACCCGGCGACTGGATGCCAGATGATTATCGTAAGAATCTCATTAGACAAATGTCTCAACATGCCCATTCTGAAGTTATTGGCATGCAGCCTGAAGGTAACTGGATCACTAGAGCACCCAGCTTAAGGCGTAAAGCCATACTGTTAGCCAAGGTTCAAGATGAAGGAGGTCATGGTTTATATCTATACAGTTCTACCGAAACCCTGGGTATCAGTAGAGATGAGATGATTGATGCGCTCCAAACAGGCAAAGCCAAATACGCATCCATTTTTAACTACCCTACTCTTTCCTGGGCAGATATAGGTGCGGTGGGCTGGTTAGTTGATGGAGCTGCTATCGTCAATCAGATTTCACTGCAAAGAACATCTTATGGGCCCTATTCCCGTGCCATGATCCGTATTTGTAAAGAAGAAAGTTTTCATCAGCGTCAGGGTTATGAAATTATGCTGGTACTGGCCAATGGAAGTGACGAACAAAAGCAAATGGCTCAAGATGCATTAAATCGTTTTTGGTGGCCCTCGTTAATGATGTTTGGCCCTCATGATAGCGAATCCGCCCACTCTGCCCGTTCCATGAAATGGAAAATCAAACGCATGACCAATGATGATCTTAGACAAAAATTTATTGATCAAACCATTCCACAAATTGAAGTTTTAGGGCTGGAAATGCCTGATCCCGATATAAAATGGAATGAAGAAAAAAGCCAGTATGATTCGGGTGAAATCAATTGGGAAGAGTTTTATGAAGTGATCAATGGTAGTGGACATTGTAATTATCAACGCATTAAACATCATAAAAAAGCCCATGATGATGGACAATGGGTTAGAGAAGCCGTTACCGCCTATCGGCAAAAACAGAAGAGTAAACAAGCCTCAACACATGCGGCATAAACAATAACCTGATGAAACTAATCATTAAATAAAGTAATTAATTATTCAGCGAGTCACTAAATGCACCTGTAGCTGTTCAGGTTGCCCCTAAAATGAGTCTCAGGCTTTTGGCTCCTGCAAAACCTGTGTACATGCCATCCATGGCAATAAGTTCGAGGCAAAAAATGTGATTATACTCGATTATTTGACCATTTTTGAACGACGAAAAATCTTTCTGGAAAAGATTTTCGCGCCAGCCCCGAAGGGGTGAAGTATAGGGATGTGCTTCACAAATGGCTCATT
>JBFFIY010000320.1:0-2194 GCA_041556195.1 Enterobacterales bacterium | reverse complement strand
TTTTGTGACAACGATGAGTAATGTGCCAAATTTGACTGGTAATATAACTTCGACTGGCTCTGGGCATCTATCTTCTTCCTTAAAGATGGTTTTTTGATGGCAAAAACATACGTTTAAGCCGATTTATGTGTCTATATTCGCACTTATTCTGTTGTTATTCAAATGGTTGGGTTGGTCCGACCCGAAAACGGATTACCAAGCAATTAAAGCACATGAACTAGCAAATGTAATTGCTTTAGGGTAAGTGAATTTAATAGCATTTTCACTATGCAGAGGTAATTTAGACAATTTTGTTTTAGCTGCCAGCCAACTAATTAGTAAAGCACCAAAAATATTTGCAATAATTGAAACTAAGAATACGTTCATTTTAGAGCCTAACGTCGAGCTCAAAGGTGCACGAAGTGCATCTTCTTGAAGCGCTTTGTTAGCCAGTTATATCTACACATTATTGTAAGTTGTACGATCGTTATCTTCGTGGACCTTATTTAGATTCGTTTTTCTTTGATCAAGTCTGATAACCAATACATACCACGTACTGCTGACATGGGAAAAGCTCCGCCATGGTCGGCAGATTCAATCACCACAAGCTTTGATGATAAATTTGTATATTTTTTACTTTTCAGCACGGAAACCAGACCTTTAGCTTGTCCAATCATACTTTCCTTTTCCAATGCACCAATTGACACAAAAACATTAGCATTTAGGTCTTTTTGGTTCAAAGCGGTAATAGAGTCATGTTCATAAATATATGATTGATCTCGTAAAGTTCCGGGACTACCTAGAATGTAGTTTTTAAATGTGTCGGGTTGTACAAATAATATGTATGCTCCAAATTTTCCACCCATGGAATACCCAAAATAGCTACGGTTATCAGGGTCAGTTCGATAATTGTTCTCAACATACTTAATAACATCGTTACGAATGAAATCCAGATGATTACTGGCTTGCCCAAATTGATATTTAGCTTGAAATTCTGGATCACTTGATTTCATTATTGAGTAATCTCGAAACCTACTTGCATGTTCTCCTAGTGCTCCTAATTTTCCTTTTAGATCTTTTTGCCAGGAAATGCCAATCAAAATAGCGTTTTCCATCACGTGTTCAGCAGAGCCGGATAATATTTCGATATGCTTCATTGCATCAGTAAAATAAAGCACTGGATATTTGATGTCACCGTTTTCTGAATATCCCTCTGGCAGCTTAATATAAAGTTCATATTGCCTGTCATTTTTAGCGTCCTTTATCGGGAGCACCTGTATCTTGTGCAGTTCCAAATAAGACCTTTCTGCCATTTGTGTATTTTCACTAACAATACTTTCTTGAGCAAAGGCCGTGTTTAGCGAAATAAAGATTATAAGAATTAATAAGTTAGTGGTTTTCATGTTTTCCTTCTTTATTATAAATGCGTTAATTGCTCATTGTTTAAATTTTATTCAGTAATTCACTCATAAGATCGCTAACGCCTCAAACACCGGTTTGGTGAAGTTGGCGGCTTTTTTGCGTAAGCGAAAAAGGTGACAGCTTTACCAAGTCCGCGTGCTTTGACTTGTTGGACGATAAACCAACCTCAATTCTTTAAAAGATATTTCCTATAAATAGCTACTTCGGGCTTGTCCAACACTGGATTAAGTCGCGGCTTCGCGCGACCTATCCTTTTTTGTTAGGCTTGTGTTTAAATAACAACATTTTCAACTGCTGATTTAATCTCTTCTTTGGTTACTGTGTCGGTGTAAAGAACAGTAAATCCGTATTTAACATATCTTGCTATCCAATCCGCGCGTGGCACATAGTCATTAAACCTACTTTCCATTTCCAAGAAATCAATATATGAGAATGATTCATAAATCTCTTCGATTTGTAGATATTTCAACGATGACATTTCAAATTCAATCGAATCATTTAAAGAAATGACCAATCCTTTTGATGGTGCTGATGGAAGTAAACCTTCATATCGTAAAATAGCAACGTCTTCAAAATTACCATTTTCAATATTGCCTTCTATGAATCGAAGATTATGACGATACTTTATCATTGCTCAATATCTCTCTTGGAGCCTAACTATTTAGCATTTATGTTGAATGACTATTCAATATAAATCTCTGTTGGACTGTGCCGCTGGACACAGCCGCCTGATACTTATTTATGGTTTTTGTTTGCTAAGTGAGAGAAGTATTTTTTGGAGTTGGCTTTGATT
>JBFFIY010000319.1:0-2227 GCA_041556195.1 Enterobacterales bacterium | reverse complement strand
TCTAAATTATTTCAGACTGATTTCAGACAGGATTGTCTTCAAGATGATTGATTGCCAACTGAAACTTTAATTCTTGAAAATTTGGTGCGGAGTGTGGGGTCTAAGGCAGAATGGCTACTCGGAAGCTGGGTGTCAGAACAAAAAGACAAACAGTTTATTGAATCATGGAAAAAAATATCAGATAGTGTTTTTCAAGGAGAGGGGCTTAACAAAAACAACAAAACACTAGAGATCTTGAACAAAGAAAGCATGCAACTAATACAAATGCAGCAACAGGTATTTTTTATCGCCAAAGTTGCACATAACCCTCTTCCTGTGGCTTTCAAACTAATTAACTGTGATAACGGGAACCTGGTGTTCCACAACCCTGATCATGATTTTCCCAAAACTATTCAATATGAAAACCTTTCTTCCGGGCAGTTTCTGGCAACGGTTAGTGATGGAAATACGGATGCTTCTGGCCAATCTTTCCAATTAAAATTTAAAAAATCAAACCCATCCAATAAAACTCTCGAACAAAAGGTCCGCGCCTTCGTTGATGCCTATAATCAAAAGGATCTGGACAAAATGATCTCATTAACACACACAAAAATTCGCTGGATGAGTGTTCAGGGCGAAAATATCAGCATTGAAACCCAAGATCAAACTGAGCTTAAATCTGCTATGAAAGCTTACTTTTCCAAAGATAGAAAAACGCATTCCAGCCTAAGTCACTTTTCCACTAACGGCCTTTTTGTTTCTGTCCTTGAAAAAGCCAGCAGGATGATAAAAAATAAAGTGAAAGCCCAATGCAGTCATTCGATTTATGAATTTGAAGACGGATTAATTCTTAACGTCTGGTACCATAATGCACAAACCTGTAGTTAATATTAACAATTTCAGTGAAAAATGAATCATTCCATCATTTATTAAACTGCATTCAAAATTGCCGCCTTTATGAAGCTTCATTCACTCTTGGGGCAAACCCTGTTTTGTGAGCAACGCTTCATTCAAAAATTTTAATTGCCGGGCAAGCTCCTGGTACATGGGTTCATGAAACATCTAACCCATTTAATGATCCCAGTGGGCATAGGTTACGGTACCATGAAGGCCTGTCACTTTAAATTTTTGATTTTTTGTAGGTCGACCTTCAGGGCGACAAACGTTAATAATTTTGGCGCCACATTTGGAGTATTTTCAGGAAAAAGCCCGTCATTTACTGGCGGCAGAATTTTGGGAATTGAGTTCGCTTATACATATTTCAATATTGTTACTTGACTCTTTTTTGAACACTTGATATCTTAAACCAGTCTTTTTAGCACTAAATTCAATGAAAAAAGAACATTTTAGATCTTTTTTGAATAAAAAACAGGCTAATGCAGTTTAAGGAAAAAAAAAGGAAATCATGAATTTAGTAGGAATTAGACTTCTCTAAGTCCCGTTTTTATTTAATCTCAAATTAATACCACTTTCCCCAATTCCTGAAAGATTTTTCCATCTCAAATAAACTTGTTTTGTTTGTCTGACGACGGGCATTAAAAAATAACGGTTTAAAAAAATACATACCTGTCTTTCAACTTATGAGTTGAAAACAACATTATATTGAACAATCCTTCCCCAAAAAAGTGCTTTTGGCAGGATTAGAACAAAAAATGACTGATATTTACCAAAGTCATTAAGAATACTGTTAGATAATCACGCTTCAGTCTGAATAAAATTTACAAGTTTTGGTTTTTATAATTTGGGAGAGTAACTTGCTATCTATATCTACCTTAAAAAGCATTTCAAGAAGTTTAACCCTGATCTATGTTATTAGTTTTATCACGTTCTTCTTCGGTGCGGTGCCAGCTGCACAGGCTTCAGGCTTCACTGTGCTTGATGACAGGGTGTTTCTTCGCTCTAACGGCAAACCTTTTGTAGATTCTGAAACCTTCTCTGCAAACAATAACATCAACTCAATCAAACTTGAGATTTATAACGGTGGGCGAAATGATGAATATAACCGTGTTTCCAGTGCCGATATCTGGCTAAACGGTCAGCATCTTTTTGGTCCCAGTGATTTTAATCAACAAGTCGATTTTCTAAGCATCGATATCAACCTTGAGTTGGTCAATACATTAGAGGTTAAGTTAAGTAGTCAGCCAGGTAGTGTATTGGTTATTAATGTTGCTGGAGAACTAACCAATCAATCACCCATTATTACTTCTACCGCTATTACAATTGCATCGGAAGATGCGCCTTATCAATA
>JBFFIY010000318.1:0-2247 GCA_041556195.1 Enterobacterales bacterium | reverse complement strand
ATGCATTAACTGCATAACCCACATCCATGTGGGCATATACTCACATTTTTTGCCTCGATCTTATTGCCATGGATGGCATGTATACAGGTTTTGCAGGAGCAAAAACCTGAGGCTCATTTTAGAGGCAACCTGAACAGCTACGGGCACATTTAACAACTCGCTGAGTAGTTACATTTAAACTTGAAAAAAGCTGACTTTACTGGCTTTTTTCATCTTTGTTTTGGAATAAATCCTTCTCATAATGTTCTTATATCCTTCATCCGAATTTTCCGATAAATATTCATATATTCAATTTTCGATTTATGTTCCGGTATGTTGTAAATCATGAATCCCCAAAAACAGGCATATTTATTGGGATTGATCGCTGTTCTCATGTGGTCTACTGTAGCTACGGCTTTTAAACTGGCACTGAAGGTTCTAACTCCCTTTCAACTGGTGACACTATCAGCACTGGTTTCCTGGTTAATCTTAAGTTTTTTTCTTATCTACCAGGGAGAGTTCAAAAAGATTTTTTCTATACCAAAAAAGGTGTTAAGAAAACAACTCTTTCTTGGATGGCTGAATCCTTTAGGGTATTACTGCATTTTATTTGCCGCCTATGACAGACTACCTGCACAAGAAGCGCAATCTTTAAACTATACCTGGGCCATTACACTTATGTTGCTTTCAGTACCTGTTCTTGGGCATAAAGTGACAATTAAAGATGGTTTTTCAAGTCTTGTAGCGTATGTGGGTGTGCTTATTATTGCAACTCATGGAGATTTGCTAAGCTTTGAGTTTTCTCAACCAGTAGGGGTAGCATTAGCACTTTTTAGTACATTAATATGGTCCATATTCTGGTTAGTTAATGCCAAAAGCCAGCTTTCACCTGTACTGAGTCTCTGGCTTAACTTCAGTGGAGCTTTGCCTTTTCTGTTGCTGGGGTATTTTTTATTTTATTCATCAGTACAACTGACATGGGAAGCCATTGCAGGTGCTACCTATGTTGGAATATTTGAAATGGGACTGGCTTTTATTTGTTGGTTGATGGCGATGAGATTAACGGAGCACACATCAAAAATCAGTAATTTAATTTTTCTGGCTCCTCCATTATCTCTTTTCTTAATTTGGACTGTACTGGACGAGCCCATATTATCGTCAACTTTACTGGGTTTGGCCTTTATACTGTTGGGCTTAGCGCTTCAGAAACTGACATCAGGTTTTAAATCTGGAAAAGTCAGTTAACTGTAGAGGTTTGGGAGTAGGAAACTGAAGAAGTTAAAGGTTTTTTAGCTGTATAAGTTTTTGGAAAGCTTTAACTGTTTGAATTTGCAGGCTATTTCAATGTTCACGGTGTTCTTCTCCGCTTTGTTGAGTGTAGTTAATGGTAGATTAGGGTAGATTAAGACAGGCATGTGAAGATCTTTTCGTGATAAAGGGTAGATTAGGACAGGCATGTGAAGATCTTTTCGTGATAATGCATTAGGCAAATAAACTTCACCATATCCATTGGCAAGATCTTCAGAATGAATAGATTTAGAAATATCTATCTGACGCCTCAAAGCGTCTTTGCAAGTATTAGGGAGCAATGTCACTCTATCCTTGTCACCTTTACCTGAACAAATGATAATTTGATTCATCTCAAAATCGATATCTTTAACTCTTAAACGAATAACTTCGGAAATTCTTAGTCCAGCACCATAAATCAGATTCGCTCCTAATAAATATTTACCTTCTAAAAATTCCAAAACACGAAGGGCTTCCAGGTGAGAAAAGACCGGGGGTATTCTCTGCGGTTTCTTTGCATAAGAAAAATTAAGTTGTTCAATATCAAATTTTAAAAACTATCTAAAAAGAAAAACAAGAGCATTTAGTGCTGTTCTTTGAGAAGATTTAGAACAGTAGCGCTGAGTTGCCAAATAACTTAAAAATTGTTCTATATCTTTCGTTCCCATTTCCTTGGGATGACGTTTGTTATGAAAACGGATGAAGTTCAAAACCCACCCAACATAAGTTTTTTCTGTGGAGTAGGCCAAGTTTCGAGATCTTATAAATAACCTCAATTGATCAATAAATCTAGTTGAATTATGGTTAACTGCGATAGGAATGTCTTTCAAGATAAAATCCTTTTTTATTTAGCTACTCATTATAGTAGTATTTATATGACTAGTTATCAAGTAATTTCCTCAGGGTTTTAGGAATCATTCCCATTTTCCCAGTGGATTTAACTTGAAATTCAGTTATCTATTTGAAATATATGATATTATT
>JBFFIY010000317.1:0-2273 GCA_041556195.1 Enterobacterales bacterium | reverse complement strand
TCTCGCCTCGAAAAAAGAGCAGAAGATTAGAACGATAAACCAACCTCAATTCTTTAAAAGATATTTCCTATAAATAGCTACTTCGGGCTTGTCCAACACTGGATTAAGTCGCGGCTTCGCGCGACCTATCCTTTTTTGTTATATGCACTTTACTCACTTGCCATAATTAAGGTAGGGTCACCGCCTGTGGTATCACCCTTAATCCAATTGAACATGATTTAATGTTTGGATCTAAGATTCTCAATAACCTGAGTATCCACCCAATATCTTTTTCCTACGTAGTTACGACTCCCATCTTCTTTTACTTTCCACTCACCCCTAGTAAAAAATAGATATTTTCCATCATGTGTCAGTTGTGGAGCGCCTTCCGGCATTACAGTGTTTATTTTTGAGCCCATATTGATTGCGGGTAACCAAGAGCCATCTTCCTGTTTAAAGCTGATATACATGTCCGTATCCCCATACCCATCCTCTCGCTCCATATACCAGATTAAATAGGATTCATCTGGGGAAATAAGAGAGCCACCTACATATTTTGCTAATTTAATCCCTACATTGATTTTTACTGAGGGGGCGTATTTTCCATCTATAAGGCGAGAATAGTGGATAGAGCCATTTTCACTATTGTCTCCCTTTTTATAAACAGTAATATAATAAGTTCCGTTTGACGAAACCGACACCCCATGCGCCATTTCATTTATGAACTCTCCTGGGCTTTTGGGTTCCGACCAACCCGTATCAGTTCGTTCTCTATACTTCTTTCCAATATACATAACATTACCGTCAGCGGAGAATTGCGGCCACTTTATATCAGTCTCAGATTCCTGACCCCAAGTATTGTTTTCGTATCGAATAATAAAAAATGCGCGCTTTTTATATTTACCATGTTTCCTAGTGAAGTAGAACTCCTTCATATCTGGCGTAAACGTACCTCCATCAAATCGTCCTTCTGGAGAGACTATTTTTGGATCAAAAAGTTTAGGTATTAGGCCAGGTGGTTTTTCGCCAAAATAGCTGTTTTCTGCGGCTTGCGATTGATCTTTACTATAACTATGCCCACTCATAGTTATAATAGAAAACATTAGAACAATTGAAATACTAATACGATTCATAGTTTACCTTTATTTTGAAATCAACGAACATCCATATTGAAGTCGCTTTCTATTGATATAACGATTAATTGTGATTGAACCAACGGTCAGTTTAGTCAATCCGGCTTCAAAATACCTGACGTCCTCATGACTTTTATCTGATTTTGTTATGACGACTACAATCAACTTATTAGGTGCATATAACGACCGCAGCAGCGGCATTTTATGAGCGCGAAGCAGCGAGTAAAATGTCGCGTTGCCTGCGCTGGTTAATTATTTATAACGATTTAATACAAAACCAAGATCTTCAAACTGGCTTTCAAGTTGAAAACCAAGTTTTTGTGCAATCTTGTTCGATGCTATATTTTCAGTATTTATTGCAACAAAAATATCATTTAAGCCCAAGTGCTCTCTACCGTAATTCAACGCAGCTTGGGCAGCCTCAAAACCCAACCCTTGTCCCCAATATTTTTTTAACATACGGTAACCTAAATCAGGCGCATCATCTTCAGGTAAATATTTCATTCCGCAAAAACCGATAAGCTTGTTGTCTTCTTTGTGTATAAGCGCATAACGTGCATAGCCGTATTTTTTATATTCTGCAATCCAGACATTACTGATCACCTCTTCAGCATCTTCAAGTGTTTCTATCATTCCTTTGTCACCCATAGTGTGTTACTTCATCATCACTTGAAAATGCTAAGACATCTTCGGCGTCAGCCAAGGTGAACTCGCGCATTACCAAACGCGCTGTTTCAATTAATATTGGCATAGTTATTATATTCCTTTAGTGTTTATTCTATGTTTTAACGCCGCCAAACTGCGGTTTATCCGCAGCTTTGCCTGGTTAAGGCTTTAGTGTTGGCCTTAAGCGGCTTGCCGCCTTTGACTTTTGCTAGAGCCTGTTTAATTTTAAGTTATCACTATAACCTGAAAAGCACAGGTGGTTAAGGATAAATTTGTTGCTATTTAACCTGCTTTGATTTTGGTGATTTAAGCGTTGTTTTTATTGCTGTAGATCTTATTTTTGCTCTATACCCAAACAATTATGTATTTGGATAAAGCAATATTTCTGGGACACCCCAATCTTATTTTGACAATCTACCCCGTTTCATATACTTTAATCAAGTACAAGGATTGTATA
The DNA here is from genome assembly GCA_041556195.1 of Enterobacterales bacterium. Lineage (GTDB taxonomy): Bacteria > Pseudomonadota > Gammaproteobacteria > Enterobacterales > 21-14-all-40-8. The sequence continues at coordinate 38 of JBFFIY010000317.1, read as the reverse complement.
AACATCGTTTCAGGAGGAAACAACCATGACCGTTTTTT
>JBFFIY010000316.1:0-2343 GCA_041556195.1 Enterobacterales bacterium | reverse complement strand
TGCTGAACTGACGGCTGCCATCAAAGCTGTTAATCTAACATTATGGATGTCAGGGCATGCACTGGACAAGTTTTTGTGTAATAATTTGGTGACTTTCATGGCGTGGTCTTATTTTTGTTTTGGTGACGAAATTTGATCAAATTTCGTCATGAAACTCAACCAATTCTCGTATTTTCAATGAGTTAGTCTATAAATTCGTGGGGATAACTCAGGTTTTAAATTATATTTGCTTTAAATAGAGAATTCTTCAAGCAAATATATCTGGTAATTGAAAGACGTGAGCCCATTTGCCTTAGCTGTTTCAATTAAGCTATAAAGAATAGCACTGGCATGTGCGCCACTGGCGGTATTACTAAAGAGCCAGTTCTTTCTGCCAATCACAAACGGTTTGACCGCTCGTTCGGCTCGATTATTATTGATATTAATATAACCACTTTTTAAATAGCCTATTAATTTCCCCCATTGATTTAAGCTGTATTTAATCGCCGTACTAATGGCTGGTTTTGGCAAAGCTATTTGCAGGACACGCCAAACTTAAAACAGGAACTATTCTGACATATTACTTGTTATCGCAAGGTTTTGATGTACTTTATGTTAGATTGAAATAGAGGAATAAGGTTTGGGTGTCTCACAAATTTTGTTTGTTAAAATTTGCAATATAGTAGAGTATTAAACTATTTTTTCGTTATAATTAAGTTGATTATGCTGTTGTTGGAGGCCGTTTTGAATCAATTAGATAGAATAGATCGTCGTATATTGGATGAATTACAGAATAATGGACGAATAAGTAATGTGGAATTGTCCAAAAAAGTGGGGTTAAGTCCTACTCCCTGTTTGGAAAGGGTCAGGCGATTAGAAAAAAATCATTATATTCTAGGTTATCGTGCGAAATTAAACCCACATCAAATGGACGCAGGTTTATTGGTTTATGCTGAAATTCGTTTATCACATACGGCCTCTGGCGTATTTGATGAGTTTAAAAAAGCGGTTTTAGAATTACCCTATATATTGGAATGTCATTTGGTATCAGGTGACTTTGATTATTTGATAAAGGCTCGAGTGAAGGATATGCCTGCATACCGGCAACTATTAGGAGAGTCTCTCCTAAAGTTACCTGGAGTTAGTGCATCTAGATCCTATATGGTTATGGAAGAGGTTAAAGATGATAGTAAGCTTTTTATTCAGAATATTTAAGTTTTTAGCTTACTATGGCAAAGCTGGTATGTTATTTCCCACCCTCCAATCGAAAGAACAACAGTTTTTTAACCAAATTATTGCCGTAATTCCTTAGTCTGTTTATAACGCTAATTTGGTAAAGAGAATTTCTGTGTAGAATTTTGAAATTTGTCTTGCTGTTAGTTAGGTGATTTTTGTCTAATTCACTCTATGCAGCGATTTATCGTTTATTTTAGCGACAAACGCATGGGTGAAGCCGACCCTGTCAATTTTGTTTATAACGCTAACTTACGAAAAGCAAACCAAGGAGAAGGCTAATGATCAAATCCATTCACGCGATCACAAAAGAGCCTTTTAATCGAACTAATCTAACGTTGCTTAGCCAACAGAAAGAAATCTTCGAGATCATAAAAATCCATTCACAACAAGGTGGGTTTTCCGTCATTATGGGTGAACCTGGCGTTGGTAAAAGCGTACTGAGAGAGCACATCGAAAATTTAGAAAAAGAGAGAGACATAACAGTTGTTTCTTGCTCTCGAACCATGCATAGAGCCTGCCCCGCGAAGCGCTTTGGGTACTTACTTCAATATTTTAAAACAATTGGCAGAATCTTTTAAAATAAGTGTTCCAACAAAAAAACTGGAAATTGAGTTAATAAAAAATGCATTTAATCATATTAGAGAACGTAAAACACTGTATATACTGATTGACGAGGCGCATTTATTAGATATGCAAGTGCTTCGGAAATTGCGATTGCTGTTTGACTGGTTTTTTGCTCCTGCAAAACCAGCATACATTACATCCCTGTAAATAAACAATTTCCAAAAAAGCATAATTTAATCTTATTTGGTCAACGCGACTTATTGCATTACTTATCACTTAATGTAAACAAGGATATCAAGACAGTTTTTTGCTCCTGCAAAAACTGCATACATCACATCCATGTGAATAAGCCGAATAACTTATTCAGCCAATATCAAAAGACAAAATGATGACGATATGGAGCGTTATATAGTCAAAGAATTAGAAGCAGTCAGGATGGGCATTAATACTTTCAATGAAGGCGCAATCGAACTCATTACACGCTCCGCTCAAGGGAACTTACGGCTGTGTCGAAACTTATGTTATGGCAGCTTGATTGATGCTTGTAGTGAAGCGCAAAAAGTC
>JBFFIY010000315.1:0-2350 GCA_041556195.1 Enterobacterales bacterium | reverse complement strand
CAGCGAAACCTGGTCAGGCATGATTGCAGGTAGTTTAGGCTTTGATTACGATAGCGACTTCAAACTGGTGCAACTTAATATCAATCAAGATGACACCATACCACTGACCTATGATAATGATAGTTTACTCATACAGGCAGGAGACTTAATCCTTAATCGTAATATTAATAGCGGTTTTATTAAATCGCTAGATTTGGCCAATACCCAAACCCTCTTTAGTTATAATGACTTTGGCGAGCTTGCCAGTCAAACTGAGACAGTTTCTGTCACACAGATTTATACCAGTAATTTCTTGCTGGACAACTTGGGCCGTATCATCTCAAAAACAGAAAAACTGCAAAATGATAAAACAAGCAACTACCGCTTTGAATATGATAGTGCTGATCGATTAGAGAAAGTTTATATAGACAATAAACTCACTAATAGCTACAACTACGATCTCAATGGCAATCGTCTAAGCCATAATGACATCAATGCAACCTATGATGCACAAGACAGATTACTAACCTATGGCTCCACTAGCTACAGTTATAATGCCAATGGTGATTTACAAAGTAAAATCGATGGTGGCATCACTACAACCTATCAATATGATGCAATGGGCAACCTGTTAAAAGTTACTCTGCCAGGTGATAGCATCATTGAATATATTATTGATGGACAAAATAGAAGGATTGGAAAAAAAATCAATGGTACTTTGGTACAAGGTTTCTTATATCAGGGGCAATTAAATCCTGTGGCGGAACTAAACCATGATAACTCCATCAAATCAGTATTTATTTATGCTGAAAAAGATCATGTGCCAGCATATATGAAAAGAAACGGTATCAATTATAAACTTGTGACAGACTATTTAGGCAGTGTAAGGATGGTGATCAATACGTCTACTGGCGATGTAGAACAACGAATGGATTATGATGCCTTCGGTAAAGTGAACAATGATAGCAATCCAGGATTTCAACCATTTGGATTTGCTGGCGGACTCTATGAATCAGCTATTGGACTTGTTAGATTTGGGGCCAGAGACTATGATGCAGAGGTAGGACGATGGGTAGTAAAAGACCCTATTAGATTTGGTGGTGGACAGGCTAATCTGTATGTTTATGTCAATAACAACTCTGTTAATTTTATTGATCCGACGGGACTTTCCGATCTTAATTTATTTAACCCTGCTACAGGAAGATTTGGTGACGACAAGTTACAACAATCTGGTGTCTTGATAAATGATTCAAAATTTTGTACGGTAACAGGCCATGGCAATGCGTTTGCAATGGAAAACAGTGATGGATCTCCGTTAACCGCTCGAGAATTGGTTTCCATGATTAATAAAACCCCAGAATGTGATAATAAACCAATTAAATTATTTTCTTGTAATGTGGCTAAAGATATTGGTTCAGTAAATTTTGCACAACAGGTTTCTCATATCTCTGGTAAAGAAGTTGTGGCACCGAATGCTTTACTAGGATTTCAACATCATAGTAGCAATACGATTGTTTTAGATGGGGGCAAGTGGGTATCGATCAAACCCACCGACATAACCGCTGAAGAATGTGAGTGTGAACAATAGAATTCCGTAAAAATAATTGAATGCATACAGTATTAGGAATAATGATGAAAATTAAACTTTCACTAATAATTTTACTATTTTCAATATCACCAGCGTGGCCTTCCTATATGGTGTTTGAGCAAAAGGAATGTGAAGGCGTTCATTCTGTAGAAAACTTGATCCATACAACAGTCAAAGAGGATATCCTTGAGATAGAGGTAACAATGAGTTTTCCAGGTGGACTTGTTTTGGTAAACCCTGAGCTTGGCTTCAGCAAAAAGGGAATATCTTTAAAAGTTAATTCGGGTACCATGACAGGTTTTATTGAAGGTTGCAGTTGTAAAAATGTTTTTGTATTTAAGTTGAAAGATTCAGAGACAAAAAATTTTAATAAAGCGTACATTGTTATTGATGGAACGGTTTATGATGAAGTAGATCTCAATTCCGAAAAAATTGAGTAACAAAAGAAGTGGTGAATATTTTGGAGAACTTGCCAGTCAAACTGATACCAGCACAGGTTGATCTGGCTACACTAACCCGGACATTCAATTTCATATAAAATAGCAACAATAGGACATATATGGTCACTCCCACACTGTCAATAGTTGCGAGTATTTTAATCTTAAACAATTCTTTTCCTGATGGTTTCTGGATATAAACCACCAGCCCAAGTTAACAATCCTGTATTTATTAATAATCATTCAGGATGGTAAGTTGTTGATTTCAGACAGTAGTAAAAGAAGTGCTAAAATTTATTCTTTAGCTGCTTGTTTTTAGGGTTTAATCTGTTTTTTCAGATTAAAT
>JBFFIY010000314.1:0-2362 GCA_041556195.1 Enterobacterales bacterium | reverse complement strand
GATTGTCCTGCCAGCGAACTGTGAGAGCAAAGCCCGGTTTGTTACCGATGTAACGGTGGACGATGGCACCCAATTTGGCCCAGGCGCGACCTTTGACAAGGTGTGGCGGCTGCGCAACGAAGGCACCTGCCCCTGGGGGCCGGGTTATACCATCCGTTTCTTGAACGGCGACTTTTTTGGCGTAGCGCAATCGGTGCCGCTGGTTGAGCTAACAAACACGGATGAAACCTATGATATTGCCGTTCAATTTGTTGGCAGCACCATGCAAGATAAATTTAAATATGTCTTAGGCGGCGAATTTCGAAATATTGAGAATGATGGAGGCCTGGTTTTAAACGAAAGCAAACATATTGCTTCTTTATTTGGTAATTTTGTCTACAAGTTTGCTGGAGATAAATGGCAACTCGGAGCAGGTCTACGGGGTGACGATGATTCAATGACTGATGTCGATATAGGTTATACGTCAAGTTTAACCTATTTTATTAATAATACCGATAATATTCGGGCAACGGCAAGACGCGCATTTCGCACCCCAAGTCTATTTGAACTCTTCTCACAAGTTGATTTGAATGTACCCAATAAAAACCAACGAGTGCGCTTCCGTGGAAATAAAGAGCTTGATGTTGAAGAAATTGACTCCTTCGACATAACCTGGACCAAACAACTTACCGATAACGTTCAAACCAGTGTAGAGTTCTTTTTTGAGGATTACACAGCCATTATCGGCAACCCCGACAGTGGTTTATTAGACGATGTATTCCTTGATCCGATAACCAACACATTCACCACAACCACCTCCTTTCAAAATCTTGGTGATGCGGATAGCATCGGACTCCAATTATCTGCTGTTTGGTTGATAACCGACAAACTCAAAGTAAGTGCAGGCTATCGTTACACCGATCCGGAAGATCTGAACGCCATTTCTGGAGAAACATTTTTTACTCCAGAAAACAAATTTACTCTCAATGCCAACTGGCAAGTTAATGAACAATGGAAAGTTGTGACGGATATCAGGTACGTTGATGAAACCGACCCGGAAGAGTTCACGACAGGTAATGTTGCCGTTAATGGACCAAACTTCACTCGAGATAATCAAACTGATTATTCCAGTGTTAATTTGGCTATTCATTACTCACCCACTTCCTTTGAAGGATTAAAACTTTATCTGGTTGCCGATAATCTATTTGACGATACCCACGTAGAATATTATGAATTTGATACCGTATTAAATGCAGCGGGTGAAGAATTTGGTCGAGAAGTTTGGGGAGGTGCATCATGGAGCTTCTAAAACGTATATCAACCATACCAGGACTTGTTTTTTTCAGTTTGCTTTCATTAAACTCGTTAGCAGTAACCTTACACCCTGATATTTCTATGGATGTCATTTATGATAATCCAGAACCACCACAAGGTTGTTCTGATAAGTCCTGTGTGGGAACTCAAATTTTCGCTATGGACATTGATCCAATTACCGGTAACTTATTTGTAGGCCAATCAACCAGTACTGGTGGCAATATTTTGGTTGTTGAACCCAATACAGGAAATTTTATAGGAGAATTGCCTTTTTTCAGCCAGGGCCTGGGGTTTGCACCAGATGGAACCATGTATTTTGGCGTAAGCAACTTGATTCTTGCTGTATGGCAAAGAGATCCACAAAATCCTGGAAATTTGAATACGGGTGTTAAACGCATATTTACCACCTTACCTGATGTACAGCATGTGCAGGTTACTGCAGACGGCACTCTTTATGCGGGCATTAGTTCTTTTAGTAGTTCCCAATTAGCCAGTAATGAAATTGTGGAAGTTGATAGAGCAGATGCCTTCTTTCAAACAATAATATCTAATACGGACGTTGAAGCTCAGCTTTCTGGAGGATTTCCAGATCAACAATCTTTTACCAAAAGTTCTGATGGGATCTTTATGATTGCATACCACACAGGTGAGATTGTCAGAAGAAACCTCGATGGTACTTTTGAGGAAGTTAATACTCGTTCTGGTTCTATTGGTGGTCTGAACAATGTTGGACTTACCATAACACCAGACAATTTAGTGTTTCAATTTGACGCTGCATCAGGTTCAGTTTTTGCCGTTTCTCCCGACAAAAAAGTTCGTTTAATTGCCTTCGGTGATGAATTAACAGGAAAAGTAGCATCTGACATAGGGCTCTCCGCTGACAAAAACAATCTTTATGTAGCAACAGATCAAGGACGAATCTTTAGATTTTATACCACAGGTGGCGGAACACTGAGGGCTGCATTAGAGCAAGATCTTGGTGTCGGCTCCATTAGTGGTGTTGTCAGAGAACTCGGAACCAATTTACCCATAGCGAGTGCTACAGTTACTCTACATACCGGACAAACTG
>JBFFIY010000313.1:0-2415 GCA_041556195.1 Enterobacterales bacterium | reverse complement strand
GATGTTAGACACTCAAACTGAGAAATGGCGTGAACGACTCTCGGATTTAAGCTGGTTTATGCGTTGCTTGAATGAACATCTGGCAAGACTGGCGAATAAGGAAGACAAGGTGAATGACGAAGGCAGAGAGGGTGCCCTGGGTACATTAAAGATTAGTTTGAAATGGATGAATGGTCAGGGTTCTGGTTCCCCTTTTGCTTCAACGGGTTAATTTTTTCTAAAAATTCCAACAAAAACTAACATTATCGGGCACCCGATATTTGGCATATCTGAGATTTGAGTTTTTACCAGTTCCGATTACTTTTCGTCACTTAATTCTATAAAAAACCCAGGTTGGAAAGTGAGATGTAATATTTAATAATTAATTCAGTTGTTTTTTATAAGTTATGGCTGTCCAAGTCTTTACTTACTTTTTGCATGCAGGTTTAGAGGTAGTCAAAAATAAGTATTTTCCAATTTGGCCTGACTAATGTCAGTTACATATTGAAATCAGGGTGGTAACCTCAGTACAGAAAACTCTGTCGTATTGGATACGGAAAGTGGCAGGATAATTTTGTGTTATTACTGGAAATAGGAATTATGGACGGATATAGGGCAATTTCAGGACTTTTAGAGATACGTTTCCCCACCCTTTTCTTTTTTATGAAGACTAATGCTGTTTTTGGATGGTGTTTTAGTCTGTTTTCTGTTGTTTTAAATAAAAAATAGGATGAATGAAATTCTGAATATGTAGCAAAGAAAAAACAGAAAACTACCGCCGTCAGCAGTAGTTTTCTGGGAAGAATAATTTAAAGGGACTGTTAGTAGCCTGTAAAGTAAAGATTTTTTAGTTAGTTTTAGTGAATTAAATAAAATATATGTCGCTGGGTGATTTGCCGCTGGCGGCGGTAAATCAGCAGTTATGTGAATGTGAAGAACTAATTATAGAGGAGATATGAAAATGAGAAATAAGCTTACGTTATCTGCGATGTTCGTTATGCTCGCGATTGGTGTTCTGGTCGGCAGCCCTGTCTATGCAGCGGAGGCATTTTCTAACTGCGGTCCCTCTGGCGGGCTTGGAGGGAGCAGTTTTAGTGATGGTGCAACGGGAGGGTGGAAGGTAAAAGAAGTGAGAGTATATTCCGGAGCATTCATAGACTCTATCCAGGTTATTTATACCGACCAGACGAACCAAGCAATCGCGGGCAAGAAGCATGGAGGATCAGGTGGCAATTTAAGTGTATTAAAACTGCACCTGATGAGCACATCACAACTGTAGGTGGAAAGTATGGTAGGTTTGTGGATTCGCTATTCATAAAAACGAATAAAGGCCAAGTCAAGAAGTGGGGCGGCACAGGTGGAAAGGTCGATTATTTCTACAGCACTCCACCCGGCACGAGTGTCTATGGATTTTTCGGTCACGCAGGAAGATATATAGATTCAGTAGGCGTTATAATGAAAACAGTTCATTAGGCATCAAAAGGATATTTCTGGGACACCCCAATCTTATTTTGACAATCTACCCCGTTTCATATACTTTAATCAAGTACAAGGATTGTATAAACATCGTTTCAGGAGGAAACAACCATGACCGTTTTTTGCTCCTGCAAAAACGGCATACATCACGTCCATGTGAATAACCCAACCCCGTCAAAATATCGTTTCAGTTTCAGATACCCCTTATTATCACTGTATAGGTCGTTGTGTTCGGAGAGCTTTTCTATGTGGCAAAGACAATTTCTCAGGGAAATCCTTTGAGCATCGAAGACAATGGATTGTTGACAGAATTAATGAACTTTCTTCTGCCTTTGCAATTGATATTTGTGCTTACGCAATTATGTCAAACCATTACCATCTGGTACTTCGATTATCACCGGAAGAATCTAAACAATGGTCACAAGCAGAGGTAATTCAACGTTGGCAAAAACTTTATTCTGGCGGCAGTCTGGTCAGCTCATACCAAGCAGCAATAGCATTATCTGAGATAGAAAAAACAGCATTAGACACCATGACTGAACTCTGGCGTAATCGCTTATCTGACTTAAGCTGGTTCATGTGTTGCCTCAATGAACATATTGCTAAAATGGCCAATAAAGAAGACGAGTGTACAGGTCGTTTCTGGGACTGGTTTTTGCCTCCTGCAAAACCAGCATACATCACTTCCATGTGAATAATGGTCGATTCAAGTCACAAGCTTTACTGGATGAAACCGCCTTAATGACAGATTTTTGCATCCTGCAAAATCTGCATACTTTACATCCTTGTAAATAACTTGCATGGCTTATGTAGACTTAAATCCCACACTCCGCACCAAAATTCTGACAAGAGAACTTTTTTGTAAGAGAAAGATCACAACAAGAATGGTCAATCGATCACAACAAGAATGGACAATAGATCAAAACCTCTTTATTCTTTTTCTGAGATAATGCCATAACT
>JBFFIY010000312.1:0-2429 GCA_041556195.1 Enterobacterales bacterium | reverse complement strand
TCAGCGAGTTGTTACATGTACATGTACCCGTAACTGTTCAGGTTGCCTCTAAAATGAGTCAGATCGAGGCAAAAAATGTGAGTATACTCGATTATTTGACCATTTTTGAACGATGAGATGGCTCATTTTAGGGGTAAGCTGGATAGTTACTGCATTTGTTTGTAGTGTTCAAAATGTCCCTGGCCTGATATCTCTCAACGATACTGAAGGCTCTTATACTTTTACCGCTACGCAAGATGTTAATGCTAGCGTCAATTGTGAAGGACTTGATAGATTTGGCTCAGCGTCTGCAACGCTTACTGTAAACTCAGCTGAGCCACAGCCACCGTTGATTTCAGCCTTTTTTACACCTGGAACAGTAAATGTGTCTGAATGGACGACTCTTATCTGGAACTCTCCTGATGCTGATTCATGTTCAAGTACAGGAACCCTCCCTTTATTTGCCAGTGGAACTTCAGGAAGTGTGCCTTATTTTGCAACAAGCCCTGGTTTTTACTATATCACGTTTTCTTGTGAAAAAGATGGCCTGGTAAACACGAAAACAGCGTACCTTACCATAGACCTCTAATAGTCGCACAATAAAACAAAGAATTCCAAGCTGTAAAATTATCTTGGAATTCTTTAATACCCACAACAAAGAAACCTTCTTCAAACTATACCCGTGATACTTGGCTTACTGCTCTCCACAAATAACTCTAATAAAATTAATAACATCCTTAAAAATAGTCATTTATTTAACCAATTACTTAAAAAAAACACTGATCTTGCCGGATGAAAGAGGTAAAATTGTCGGCTTTCCTGGTCTTTATCGACCTGATTAACAAAGCAGACAGAAAATAATCATGGCTAAATCCGTTGTAATTCTTGGCACCCAATGGGGTGATGAAGGCAAAGGCAAAGTAGTTGATCTTCTAACAGATCGCGCTAAATATGTGGTTCGTTATCAGGGTGGGCATAATGCAGGCCACACCTTGGTGATTGATGGTGAAAAAACTGTTCTGCATCTGATCCCATCTGGTGTATTGCGAAATGATGTCACCTGTCTAATAGGCAATGGGGTCGTGTTATCACCTGAAGCACTGCTTAAAGAAATGGGAGAGCTTGAGGCTAGAGGAATCCCGGTTAGAGAGCGACTACAAATAAGTCCTGCTTGTACTTTGATCCTGCCTTACCATGTTGCGCTAGACAAGGCACGTGAAACAGCTTTAGGTAAACGAGCTATTGGTACAACCGGTAGAGGTATTGGGCCGGCTTATGAGGATAAAGTTGCTCGAAGAGGTTTACGTCTTGCTGATTTAGCCGATATGGAATCTTTTTCCAAAAAGTTAGAGGAAATTCTGGAGTACCATAATTTCATGCTATCTAGCTATTACAAAGTCGAACCTGTTGATTTTGATACGTTATTGCAAGAATGTAGGAGCTACGCAGAGCAATTATTGCCAATGATTGCGGATATACCTGAAATTCTTCATCAGGCCAGAACTGCAAACACCAATTTATTATTCGAGGGTGCTCAGGGGTCATTATTGGATATTGATCACGGTACTTTTCCTTTTGTGACCTCTTCCAACACAACCGCTGGAGGAACAGCGACTGGAAGCGGATACGGTCCCTTATATCTGGATTATGTATTAGGTATTACTAAAGCCTACACCACCCGAGTTGGCGGAGGTCCGTTTGCCACCGAACTCAATGATGAAGTAGGTGAACATCTTGCCACCAAAGGACATGAAGTCGGTGCGACCACAGGACGCCCTCGACGTTGTGGCTGGTTAGATGCTGTTGCACTCAGGCGTGCCGTTAATATTAACAGTGTTACCGGATTATGCCTCACCAAATTGGATGTCTTAGATGGCTTGGAAACAGTTAAGATTTGCACCCAATACCTGTGCAAACATAACGGAAAAATGGACGTGCCCCCCATTGGCGCGGATGCTTTCTCATCAATTGAGCCCAGATATATTGAAATGCCCGGTTGGAATGAAATTACCGCTGGCGCTCAATCTTTAGAGCAACTGCCCCAGGCAGCTATTAATTTCATCAAAAAAATTGAAGAAGTAACTGGTATTCCAGTTGATATTATCTCCACAGGACCTGATCGCAAGGAAACCATTATTTTGCACCACCCGTTTAGTGAAGATTAATCTTAGATATAATAAATCTTCAAGAGTGACTCCAGGTAAATAACCTCCAAAAAAAGCGCAGATATCTGCGCTTTTTTATTATGTGCCCGCTCCACCTCAAGATGCTTAATCAGGGGTAAGCTCCAATTTCTTGAGCAAATTTCATTCTATTACAAATTTTCTTTAATGTTTTAACTTAAATTAGTCCATGTAGGTTGTTTTTAAGATAATATTAGAGTAGTATCCACGCCTCAAATGCGGGGTGGAGCAGTCTGGTAGCTCGTCGGGCTCATAACCCGAAGGTCG
>JBFFIY010000311.1:0-2474 GCA_041556195.1 Enterobacterales bacterium | reverse complement strand
CCGGATTCAAAATCCGGTTTTCGCAAGAAAGTGACGGTTCAAGTCCGTCCTCTGGTACCATATTAAAAGCCCTGATTTATCAGGGCTTTTCCGTATCTGGGGTTTATGAATTCCTTCCTTAAATTAGACCATCTTGATGTCTCTATCAGGGGGTATTAATATTTAATACACCTTAAAGGGGGAAGTTATGGCAAGAAATACATCAGTTCATCATTTTGATGCCTTCATTTCTGAAAAAATAGCGCAGGATGAGTCAAAACTTGAAATATTAAGAACAAAACTTCAAGCAGGTGAAGACTGTCCAATTGTAGAAAACTTTGATAGTAAGCAGTTACTATCCTCTTTACATAAGAAATATATTAAACAAGGTTATGAATGTCCCTTTCGTCTTGTTCTATTCATAGATGGCCACAAGGTTAAACACCCCAGCCTGATATTGAATAAGGTTAAAGAAATCTGGTTAACGCTTGACGGTAATTATTGGATACCAAAAAATTGCTATTACAATGTATTAAGAGATGACCATGAAAGCCTACAAAGGGCTATTTGGAGAATATCTTATTTAGCCAAGGCAAGAGGCAAAGGTTACAGACCGCCACAAACAAAAGATTACTCAACCAGTCGAATTAGTTAATATCTAGAAATTTCAAACAATAGTTTAATGGTTCTCTTACACTAAAAAGAGAAGTTTCCAGGGCATCTTAATCTTAATATCGTGTTTAAACTTTAGTTATCTAGTTCCATTTTCAAAGAAATCAGAATTAAAACATGAACTATTCCGACAGATTTCTTATTATGTCAGGCTTTTGATGATTTCTATGTTAGATTTGTATAATAGAAATGAGATTAAGGTGACCTAGATGTTATGTTGCGTTAAGCAAAAAAAGATTCAATACGTGAATAAATTTAGGTATCTATATACGTGTTTACACCAAGCTAAGTTTTTGGATGCCTGGCTTAGGCCGCCCTTTTTTGTGGGCAGAAAAAAACCCGTATGTAGCGGGTTTGAAGGAATTTTATGATTTAAGCAGCTTTTTTTAAGCACTGCTTGCCATGTTCTTTTTCAGAAAAGAATTCATCATAGCTAGGATGCCCAACAGATGCAGCGATCTTGTTGAGTTCGGCTTCAAGAATATCTAAATATCCCATGATTTTGTCATATTTATTTTTTTTCATTTTGCTACCCTCTTCATATCAACTGGTTACCAAATGCGGTTTAATATCTTTTAATTCAAAAAACTCATCTAATATAGCCATACTATCAACAAGTACAGCGTTATCCCTGTCTACTATCGCTACTGCAATATCCTGCATTGTAGTCATAAGATGTTCAGCGTGATCAACGCCTTTATGTAACTCGTCTCTTAATTCTAATGCCGCCATTTCACAAATTTTTGCCATCATAGCAAAGGAAGGGTTTATTTTTTCCAACTCGATAAAGTTCAAGTGTAAAAAATTTCTTCCAAATAGAGCTAACTTACAAATTCGTTTCAGTATTTCTTCGGGGCTTACATTATCATCCGTCATCAAACATTACTCCATTATAATTTGATGGGGAATATATAACATCATCTACTGTAAAGTAAAGTATATATCCATGGTATGTCAAATATAATACGAATAATACTGTAAAAATTCATTGCTAAACCGGGCAAAACTACTTACTTACGTAGTATATAGGTAATATATCGGCCGAAAAGTTGCAATCTTTACTCAGGTATCCAAATCACAGTCACTATATTTATTTACGGAATGTCCCTGTCAAGTAAAAAGCAGTAAAAAGGACAGGCTCTATTAAGAAAGAGCCCAAATTAATCTAGTTTCTATCAATAATTTTTTGTTTAAATTTTTTTAAAACTGAGAAATTAAAAATTGGATAGTTTTAAGTGAAATTGATAATTTTTAGTCGAGCGAATGAATAAAAAATTATTTTACTTTTTATTTATGAAAGAGGTTGTTTGAAAATAGTTAATTTAGCCTGTATCCGACTGAACTTGTTTAGGGTATAAGAATCTAGAACGATAATTTTGTTCAAATTTCGTGGCATTTTCAATCCAGGTGTTTCTATCAATGCATAAACGTTCAAGAATGGGTGGAATATTCATGGGTATGGCACCACGTTTTTGTGGGTGAATGCTTCTTCCTGTAAAATCAATGAGTTCAAGATAATCTGTAAGAGAAAAAAGCACTCCTCTTTGTATTTTATCCGTGGTATTACCCTCGAATTTAGCCAAGGGTTTAAGTTGTTGGTCAAAATGACGTAACGCATTTAGCTCAACTTGTTCTTGGATGGCTTGTTGTAAATCTAAACAAGGTTTGAGTCGTTCTTTGATACTGGTGTGCTCAGAAGCTTCAGGTGTATTTGCCATATTGGCTCTAATGGGGTTAAGGTCAACATAGGCCATAGCTGAGATAACCGCTTCTTCAGTTAAGAGAGCTTGTGATTTATATCTAGCTTCCCAGAAATGTCCGGT
>JBFFIY010000310.1:0-2480 GCA_041556195.1 Enterobacterales bacterium | reverse complement strand
TGTGAGTATATCCCCACATGGATGTGGGTTATGCAGTTAATGCATGGAGCTATTAACTGTCTCGATTATTTGACTGGAAATTGCTCCTGCATTTCCAGCATACCCTACGTCCATGTAGGTAACCATTTTTGAACGATGAAAAATCTTTCTGGAAAAGATTTTCGCGCCAGCCCCGAAGGGGTGAAGCATAGGGACATGCATCACAAATGGCTCATTTCAGGGGTAAGCTGAATAGTTACAATAAAAGTTACTTATACCTTATCAGTGCCTGACGATGTTCGTTTAGATGGGATTGAGCTAGTTAACGGCAGTCTGGAAATTAAGGGTGTCACAGGTGAGTTTGATGCAGAACTTGTTAATGGGAACTTAAAATCTGACGGATTAACCTCATCTACACGAGTAGAAATGGTCAATGGTGATATGGATATTCAGTATACTAACTTTGACAATGCTAAAGCTATCAACCTTGAATCTGTTAATGGAGATATTAAACTTCACCTTCTTGCTGGAACAAATGCAACAATTAATGCAGAAATCGTGAGCGGACAGATCAGCAACGAATTTGGTATGGAAGTGATCAAGCATAAATATGTTGGTAGTGAAATGCACGGAACTATTGGTAATGGTGGTGTTGAAATTGCCCTGGAAAATGTGAATGGACGCATTGCGGTTAATTCTATTTAAGGTTCGTAGATATAAATTTTAGTTCAGTAAAAAGGCGATATCGATTTGTTATTAACATGGATATCGCTTTTTTTAAGTACCATCGAATTGGGGAAGCGACTGAATTAGTTCTGTTTGGGCAGAGTTTCAATTAACTTCTGTGTTTGTGTTAATGATCCCAACTGAGTTCTAAGCTCTGAAATACATCGAGTCAGTGAATCTTCACCGACAACCAGCTTTTCCCAAACCTGATCGATAAACTCTCTCCTAGTGATTACTTGCTGTTGGTTTTCCAATAGAATAACGAGAACTCGCATATTAACGGGTGTCAGTTTTATGGAGACATGACTATTTGAGACTTCGCCTGAGTCTGGAGAAAAAGTCATACACTCTGATGAATAAGTTGTGGTTGAAGATGTATGTTTCATGTGATGGAGTTTATCACGACAAGTCTGGATAAAGTTCCTAAAATGCGAATGTTCAGCTATCCCGAAGGTTTTGCGAAGGTTGATTTTTGGTGCTTGTAACATAATGATAACCTGAGAAATTAATTACTGAGGAAATATTATGCGGATTTTTAAACGGATCGTCTTGACCCTGTTATCGATGATTGTTTTATTAATAATAATCCCTGCCATTGTGAACTTTTCACTATTCGATGAGCAGTTAGATCCTGAGGTTATTAAGTTAATGCAATCTTCTGAGATGCCAAACCCGGTTAACAATGCCTATTTTTCATTAATGGGTATCAATGCAACTGCCGATAAATCGATTAATTTAGCGGGGCAAAAATTGATAGAACGTTATTTTAGTCAGAGAGGGGAGTTACAGCATTACCCACTTAGTGAGGAAGATAATCTTGAAATATTAGGAAAAAGGATTAGTCGAAGCTCTTGGCAGAATAAATACCCCAATTGCCCCCAACAAAATAAAAATAACTGTTTAGTCTATTTAAGCGAATTAATTAGAGCAAACCCTGTCACTGATCCAGAACTTCAATTGGCACAACAACGTTATGATGACATCCTTAACATGCCCGCCTATAGAGAGATTGACAAGCTGGATATTGTTTCTCCTATACCTCCTCTATGGATATTGGCCAGATTAGGTCAGCTCAGGATGGCTAATGCCTATTTACAATCTAATTTACAAGATTTTATGCAGCAACAATTACAAGCACTCATTTTTTGGAAAAAGTTGCTAGCTCAAGGTCCTGTCCTAAGTCATAGACTGATAATAATGTCTGCAATTCGTTATGATTTGGCTAACTTGTCAGAATTTATACGTACTAAAGATATTAAGTCTGAAAATCGGGCTGAGTTCACTCAGTTATTGGATTTTTTAGACTCTATTCCTAATAATAATATCAGCGGAACTTTTGCCACTGAACAACGCTACTATATCAATTTTTTAAAAAACAATAAGAAAGACACTAATAAATCAGGTGATCTGCTAGAGCATTTAGGCTGGTTATTTGTTCAAGAAAATGCCATGCATAATATCCATTATAAAAATTTTACCCAACCCTTAATGCAGTTGAGTCAACTTTCATTACCTGAGTACCTGAATGCACTAAAGGATCTTAAAGCTTTCAACCCTAATTATAAATATTCTTTTCCCCTATCACCTGCAAGTTTATATAACTTGGTTGGTAAAGCTATGGTTTCAAGCGATATTACCCACACTCCGCACCAAATTTTCAAGAATTAAAGTTTCAGTTGGCAATCAATCATCTTGAAGACAATCCTGTCTGAAATCAGTCTGAAATAATTTAGAACAGCCACAGCCAATTCTACCGAATCGGCATTCCTGATAAT
>JBFFIY010000309.1:0-2513 GCA_041556195.1 Enterobacterales bacterium | reverse complement strand
TGATGTGGGATTGATCCATATGAATGGTCGGGTGTATGATCAGAAACTTGGAAGATTCCTGAGTGCTGATCCGAATATCCAGGCGCCGACAGATACGCAGAGTTTGAATCGGTATGCTTATGTGTTGAATAATCCGCTGAGTTCTACAGATCCTAGTGGGTTTTTCTTTAAGAAGTTTTTGCAGAAGGTTTCGGGTAACCCGATCTTGAATGCGATAGCAACAGGTTTATCCTCTTTAGGTGGCCCTTGGGGCACCGCAATTTATACGGCTGCAGTTACCCATGCTAATGGCGGTAGCCTTGGGGATGTTTTGAAAAATGGCATTATTGCTTATGCTTCAGCAAAGGCATTTGGTGAATATGGAGATGCTGGAGGTTATGCTGGATTTGCGGCCAATGGTGCCATTGGCGGTGTTGCCAGTTTAGCAGGCGGTGGTTCGTTTGGACGAGGATTTATCTCGGCTGGTTTTGGGAGTTTGTATGGAGGTGACAATACTACGATAAGTGCCATTATTGGTGGGACGATTTCTGAGGCGACTGGTGGGAAGTTTGTTAATGGTGCGGCTAGTTCGGCTATGGCGGCTATTTTGAGGGGAGTGAATGAAGATAGAAGTCCGATAAAACAAACTGGAAGTGACAATGTTGCCTCAAAGAAAAAACTTAATAGAGAAAATGTAGAATTGTTTGAAAGTATTGAGGGAGAAACAGAATCTGAATTTTCTGAAAGACTTGGAGATAAGGTGTTTTCATTATCAAAGACAGCAAAGAAAGAGAATTGTGCAAATCTATGTACGACAGCTGATGATGGTTTTGTAGCACAAATTGTTACTGATAACAGTCCTATTGAATGTGGTATTGCAATCAATTCATGTCCTTCTAATGGTATTCCTTTAGGTAAGGCTATTCATGCACATGTTAAAAGATTTAAGATTACCAAAGAACTAATGAAGCGTTACCCTGGTAGATGGCGAACTAGAATGGGAACAGCTGATATAGATGATTTTTCAAAAACTGATTTAGAATTTGTGAAATCAGGCACATCACTTATTTTAGCGACAGGAAAAGGAAATATATTTCTTCCAGCAAACGCGAAGAGTTTAGATGAAGTACAAAAATAAATAACTAGGAGGTTTGTATGAGAGTTTCATTTTTTTGTATTGTATTTTTTACATTGTTTTATTGCTGGCCAAGTTTTGGAAAAGAAGTAACTTCTAAAATTGTTTATACGGGATATCCAAATGAACATGAAAAAATTTCATCAGTGACATATAAAGATACACAAGGTCAAAGTTATACAGTGGAAAAAGATTTAGATGATCATATTAGTAAAATTTATATCTTTGGAGATTTAGGCAAGGATATTTTACATAATAATTGTTTGGAAAAAATTTATTTCCCTGATCTTCAGTCGGTTAGGATTACAGTAGAATCAAGTTTAAGCAAAAAAAAACATACTCAATATTTGAAAATGGATTTTTTTGCTTTTGCTGACAAGGAAATAGCTTTAGATGAAAATAATCCTTTAAAAGATTTTAAGTTGAAATTGGCAATAAACAATTACAAGTTTGTTGAATTAGTGATTTATGATGCTGAATCGTTAAAACTATTAGAAAGAAGAAAAATTAACAAAGGTAGCTGTTAAAAATACTAGGACATATATGATCACTCCCCCTACTGTCAATAGTTGAGAGAACAATGATAGGACACCCTAAAGTTGGTGCCCTGAGGACAGGCACTTGAAAGGAATCATGTTTATTAATTTCTGCTTCTATCAATAATTTTTTGTTTAAGTTTTTTTAAAACTGAGAAATTAAAAATCGGATAGCTTTAAGTGAAATTGGTGAATTTTAGTCGAGTGAATGACTAAAAAGTAAAAACTAGGTGTAGCGCACCACATTACCATCGTATAAATTGTCAAATTAAACATTATAAGATTTGTCACTTTTACGATGGTTTTACCACACTCCCATCATAAGAGTTTTTCCCTTTCCCAAATTAAAATCTGAAGTCAGACCAAACCGCGTCATAAAACTGTCCAAATACTTATCGTATATTTCAGACAACAAAAAATACTCGTTCAATAACTATGATGAAACTGGTTGTTTTTTGTTTAAAAAGCGAAGGCTAAAATTACGATAAAAATGGTTGCCGATTATTCAGCAACCATTTTTCCTTGATACGATTAATCAGGCTTGTTAAAACGGGATCTGATCTTCGAACGCATCGTCTGGCGTGATGAGCGTTTGTGTATGACAAAACTGGCTGAGTTTTTTAAGTAGTTCCTTTTCATGGTTTTGCCAGATCTCATCACTCAATGTCTGTAAATATTGTATGATAATCCTGCTTTCTTCAAGTGATATATTGATGGAAGTTCGATACATTTTGCACCTCCCGCTCTAAGCGACTTGTTGCTTGATCAATTCTTCATGGGAACGCCAATGGGGTTGTATTAAAACACTGTTTACATGGGCGATGGTAACGACTTTTTGCGCTTCACTACAAGCATCAATCAAG
>JBFFIY010000308.1:0-2514 GCA_041556195.1 Enterobacterales bacterium | reverse complement strand
TAGACAAGAGGACTTACCCCCTCTTAAACAGTGACTTCAACAAGTGAGGTGAAACCATGATGAAACACAGCCCTGAAAATGAACGTATTAAACGTGAATATTTTATTTTTCTTAAAGATGCTTTAGGTCAAAACGAAGCTTCAATTGACGCCGTTGCAAAAGCTTTAAACCGGTTTGAGAGTTATTCAAATTTCAAGAACTTTAAAGCTTTTCATTTTCAACAAGCTGTAGATTTTAAGAAACATCTGGCTAAACAAAATAATCAACAGACAGGGGAAAAGCTTAGTAAGGCAACGCTGAATTCTACACTTAATCATCTGAAAAATTTCTTTCAATGGCTGTCTATGCAAACGGGATATAAGTCGCGCATTAATTATACTCATACAGAGTATTTTAATCTGTCTGAAAAAGAAGTTCGTACAGCAACGGCCAGACGTGAAAAACCAGTTCCAACTATTGAACAAATTAAACATGTTATCAAAAAGATGCCTGCAACCACAGACATTGAAAAGCAATAATAGGACACCCAACAGTTAAAAACTAAAAAGAGTTAGATATCAATAACTTCTAGTTCCATCTTCAATCTTAAATACTAGCCAATAATAAAACATTGAACAGCATATTTAAGCACTTAATCACCAGTTCAGTGCTTTCATAGCCCTGTAACAGCCACAAGCTTTGTTATCTCAAAAAACAAAGCGTATCATATAACAAATTGAATTAATTGTTATTATAACCTCAGGCATATTACAACCAGTCATCAAGGAGGATGTTTTGACCAGTCAATATTCACACCTACAGTTTTTCAGACGAACCCCTAATTCACAACTAGCAGCCTTTTTTGCTTCCAAATCTATCGATCTAGGGCTTAACCTGATAAAGCTAAAAGAAAATGCGGCTGAAGTTATTTTAAAAGCCTTTATCCAATTACCAGATAATCAACAGGCCGAAGTAGAGGCAGAGTTTCAAGATATAAATGCTTTAGCTTGTGAGGGTGGTGTGGCGGCTTTGAATGATGAAGCTACCTTTCATCAAGATGAGGCGTTTATTGAGGATATCGCCGCTGTTGAAGGCTTTCATGCCAAGGTTATGAGGGTACCTACACTGGGACAGGCACATATTGACATCACTCAATATTATCCTGGTTTTATAATTTAAGATTAGGGTGTTCTAGTATTTCTTTTCAAAAAAAGCGAGCATACCACTTGCTACTATTGTCGAACTGTTGGATCACGAGGCTATCAGTTATTTTCCGTCGGGCGGTTTGTTTTGCCATTGAATGATTTTACCCTTGAGTATTTTTCCAAGGGTTTATGATTTCAACGCCTGTAGGCTCAAAGTCGCAAACATTTCTGGTCACTATCGTCATACCATGGGTCAATGCTGTAGCGGCTATTAACGCGTCACGATCAGAGCGAGGATCGGGAACATGAAGTTTGGCGCAGCATTGAGCGACAGCAGTATCTACGTCAATAATTCGATCAAAAAAAGTAGGTAAAACGTGCGTATTGATCCATGAACGGAGTATTGCTCCTTGAGTTGGATCTTTTCGCTTAATAAGCAACATGCCTGTTTCAAGTTCAAGTATCGTTATGACTGATATAAACAAACTTGATGAAGGAATGCTATTTGCCCACTCAACTACATTTTTGTCTGCTCTGTTTGAGCCTGCTTTTCGCAATTCTGAAATAACATTGGTATCCAGTAAGTACATTATTATTAGCCCTTATGACAAATCAGCAGGGTGATATAAATCACCTTTTAATGGGGCAGGATCAAACTCAATATCGCCCACATCTGGCATAGCCAGTGATTCAACAATGCTTTTTTCTTTCTTTGTTATCTTTTGATAATCATCAATAGTTAGTAATACATGAGCAGTATGACCACGATCTGTAATAAATACAGGGCCATTAGCCGATGCCCGTTTAACCTTACTCACATCTTGATTAAATTCTCTACTTGAAACTGTTGTAATGCTCATAATTAGCACCTCCTATAAAACATAGTGTAGGCACATTACTACAAAAAGTCACATTCAGCAATTTTAGAGGGGATAAAAACTACTTAGCAGGCACTATATTTGGAAGTTGCAAGGCTTGAAAGGAAAGGCTTGAAAGGGACAGGCATTCAAGGTAGTGAATGCATTATGAATAAAATCATTAGATTGGCTAGTTTAAAGCTAATTTATGAAAAACTGGAGATCACTTTACCGAGGACACAAGAACACATAGACAAGAGGACTTACCCCCTCTTAAACAGTGACTTCAACAAGTGAGGTGAAACCATGATGAAACACAGCCCTGAAAACGAACGTAGTAAACACAAATATCTTATATTTCTTAAAGAAGCTAAACGCCAAAACGAAGCTTCAATTGATGCCGTTGCAAAGTAACCGTTCATTTTGAGACGTTATTTTACTTAAGCTACTGATGGATTATATTTCTCCTTACCAACCACTCAGGAGAAATAAAATGTCCCAAAATGAAACTGCCACCAACAAATTCAGCAGTC
>JBFFIY010000307.1:0-2538 GCA_041556195.1 Enterobacterales bacterium | reverse complement strand
TGGAGAAAGTATTGATATTAAAATATTGTAGTGTTTTTAATTTTTAAATTCGAGTAAATTATAACTTTCTTTGTACAGTTGTTGAGCTTTTTGTGTTTCACCCAGTTCTTCCATGATTTTCGCCATCAAGGCGACGTTTTTTGGTGAAGATTTAATTTGAATAACTTTATCAAGATAATCTCTCGCCTTTCCCCACAACCTGGATTTTACAGATAATTGAGCTAAAGCCTCCATTAACAAATAATTATCCGTTTCTTTTTTTAAACTTTTTTCTAAAAAATCTAATTGTATTGTAGGATCAGTCGTATTCAGATTTGAATAAACTAATGCACTATTATCATCAAAATCTTTTTTTAGATGGTTCTTTAGTTCTCTCTCTGCACGATCTCCTTCACCGATTTCAGACAAACATTTCGCATAGTTAATAATATATTTTTTTTGAGCTCTGTCTTTTCTTGGTAATTCTAACCAGAACATCACCAATTCTTCACACTTATGAGCACTAACTAGCCCATTCATAAACCCACAAATAGCTTCTGACTTTATATCCATAAGCTCATTATTAATTGTTTTTTTATTCTTTTCTATTTCAGGTAATAACTTAAGGATTGGTTTCCAATCTTTAAGCTGCCTGTTTACTTCAATCAATAAAGATAATAAATAAGGGTTTTTACTATCAAGCTCTCGAAGATGGTTTAATGTGGCCAATGCTTGCTCTAGTTGTTTACTTTCTAACTGCAACCTTGCCTGAGTTAATCCGATAGCAATATCCGCTTTAGGAGAATTTTCTTTTGCTCTTTTTAAATATTCATCTCTACGTTCTGATGCTTGTTGTTTTTGTGCGGCTTGAGCAGCCACTAAAAAATTAACCAGCCTGGTATCACTAACTTTAGAAGCCTTTAACATATTTTTTTCAGCGGAAGTCCAGTTTCCTTCTGCAAACGCGATCATACCCAAATCAGTAAATCTTCTAGCCCCTCTCCATTTTTTATTTCCTGCCCAACTTTTGGCTTGAGATAATCCAGCCGATGTTTTATGAAGCAGTAAATAAACCAGAAAGATTAATAACACAGTAACACTTATAATCATGACACCCAACCATAAGGGAAATTGCATACTGGTTTTATCAATTACAATGACTACAAAACCAGGTATGTTTTTTATAACAGGTCCAACAATTAAACCGATCCCTGTTAATAGTAATATCCACCAACGCAACTTCATTTAGAAACTCCATCCGCATTAAAATAATTTATGGTGAATTTTTTTATTTTTTCCTCTGACTCCAATTGGATTGCTATATGTTCTGCTATTTTATAATTCAGCAACAATGAAATTTCCTGGTTTAAATATTTTATTTTTTCATCATTTGAATCAAAATACTGATTAATATACGCACTTAATTTTTCAAGGCTCTTTCCATAAATATCTGAATTCCTTTGAATCAAACCCCATTGTGTTTGTTGTATTAAAAGTTCTATATTCTTTCTTATTAAATGTTCTTCTTCCTGATTAAATAATGGGTTTATTTTCTTACTGGAATGACTAACTTGAAACCATTTTTTTAAAACCCTTGTTGATGTTTTTTTAAAGTGTTGCCAGTTACCTGTAACCTCTTCATTTGTTTTTTTATTTTTGTCTACTTCGCTTGAATCATTAAATGTTAATTTCTTTAACGGCCAATTGTTTATAAACCTGGAAAGAGATTCAAGTTTTAAATACATACCAACAACATCTTCTTTTCCTTTTAAATTAATTTGAGCTATATCGTTGGCAATAGCTTTCCTGATCGGTATTATTTTTACATCTGAAATCATTTTAAGTCTATTATCTGCCGCATTTAATAACTGTCTGGTAGTTTCCTGATCACCGGTTAATGCCAATCTAAAACTTGCCGATCTAATTAAAAAATCAACTTCTGAAATTAGCAGATCTTTTTCTAAGGCTCCTTTGTTTTTTTCAATTTTAGATTGAGTTAAAACTAGTTGTTGTTGCATTTTATTCAGGTTATCTTGATTTATTTTAATTATTGTTTGTTGTTGATTTAAAACATTGAATAATTTTTTTTCACTTTCCAGTGTATTAGTTCTAAGTTTCTCATTAATTTTTTCATCATCGATTTCAGTATTCAATAATAATTCTATATTTTCTTTGTTTTTTTCTGATACTCGATCTATTTTTTTATTGATATAATTAAAAGAAAACACTTGTAAAGTTAATATTATTAGAAACGAAAGAAATATTGATCCTGCCAACCATTTAGTCTGCCCTTCTTTTTGACTAATAACTTTGTTTTTTTCAGCTTCATGAGCTTTATACATATCCTTTGTTTTGTTTGATGAGTTCTCCTTTCGTGGGGAGCTTTTCTGGGGATTTAATGTATCTTCTTTAGACGACATTATTTTTCTCTTTTTAATCTTTTTAAAGGAGTCTTTCAGATTTTAGTTTTTTTATAATATTTTTATTGCTAGCGCCGTTAATTTCTTTGATCTGTGTAAAACCTTGATCAATTGCATACTTTGTTACTCTTTCTGAGGC
>JBFFIY010000306.1:0-2541 GCA_041556195.1 Enterobacterales bacterium | reverse complement strand
TTGGATGTTTAGTTATTATCCAACTGACTGGAGCCACTACCGAGTGACTTATAGTGCCAGGTTTCGATTAATAGATACAAACATGCAAAAAATTATTGCAGAAAGTATGTGCACCAGTGTCCAGGGAGATGACAAAAAACCACCAACCAAAGATCAACTGTTAACAGATAAAGCCGCGTTACTCAAAGACTATTTAAACAAGGCCTCAATCGAATGCATTGAAGGATTGTCGAAAGATATTTTAATGATTTAATATTTCGGATGAAGCCTAAGAGTCAACGGACAATGATAGGACGCTCTTAAGTTGAAAATTAAAAAGGTCTTGGAACTCAATGAGTTTTAGTTTTTGATTAATTATAATTATGCCTATTAAGTATTAAGTATTAAGTATTAAGTATTAAGTATTAAGTACTGAACAGGTTGTTCTATCTTAAACATTGAGATACAAAGGAAATAATTATGAAAATGATTAAAAGTTTAATATTAGTTATGGCATTAATAGTTCCAAACACTGCATTAGCAGTAGTCAAGCAATCAGGTAAAGATGAACTTATGTTTAAGAGTTTTTTTAATAAATAAGCGTGTTTGAAAAGTTGAAGCCAGTTTTTTAAATTAGATTAAAGCTAAATCTGTCCAAAGTAATCTGGGAATGCCATCTTTTTGTCCATAGATTGCTGCCAGTTGTTGGAACTTTTTAGCTAATATCAAAAGTTTACTTTCAGAAATGTTGAAGATGAAAAAGCCTTCTTCTTCTTCTGGCCAACTGTTGTTGTGAGACAGGTTTAATGATGGACAGAATGTATAGTTATTTTCTAGAAGTTGTTGCTTTAATTCTTCTAATCTATGCTGATTTTCAGCCAGGGAAAGTTGTCGGGATTTTGGGTTGAATGGGGTCAAAATACCCCATTTATTGATTGAGTATGTGTCTAACCATTTTGCAAAATCTGTTGAACATTTCTCTATTTTAAGTTTAAATGTGAGATCTGTTTCGGGATTAATTTGATAACAGGTTTGTTTAAATGCTAAATCAAGTTTTTGTCTGTCAATTTCTGTTTTCATCTTATCCTGCTGGCAAAATAAAAAAATGGATTAAGCGTCTACAGTATTAACTTGCCCACCTAGTGCTTCAATCATATCTTCAATAAAAGCATTAAGTTCTGTTTGCATCACGGCAAATTCATGAGATATTCGTGCCATTTCTTCGTCTCGACTGTATTCTGTATCCAGTTCTTTTATAGATGGACCAAATTTTAAACGAGTAAAGGTTCCTTCTTCGGTAAGTGTGGCTTCTATTGCATTTTTCCAGTTAAGTCTTACTTTAACAGCCTGTTTTCCTGCATCTAAATGAGCTTGTACTTCATCGGCATCTAATTCCTGGCGTCTCAGTCGAACGATGGCTGCATCTTCGTCGGGAGAGCGAAGTTCGCATTCATCAGCTAGCAATAGATTGTTGTTATTGAGTCCGTGGCTGATCCAGTTTGTCATGGTGGCGGCTGGTGAGACTTCAGCTTCAAAAGGAATTAATGGAAGGCTTCCCAATGTCTCTCTAAGAACATTTAAAAATTTCTCAGATTTTGAAGGGCTGCTGGCATCAATAACCAACCGATTAGTTTTTAAGTCCCAGTATCCTTGAATATATTGAGAACGGGTGAAAGCCCTGGGCAGTAAATCGATTATTATTTCATCTTTTAATTGCCTTTTTTCTCGTGAAAAAATTCTTCGTCCTTCATCTAATTGTTTTTCTTTGACTTTTTGTTCAAGTGCCTCACGGATCACCGGGCTGGGTAACAATCGTTGTTGAATTTGTAATTTGAGCGCAATGGTTTGTCCCTGTTTGTGGTAGAGCAGTTCTTCATCCAATAAAGCGGAAGTCCATCCCATACTCTCTGGTTGCTGGCTATGGCAGGGTGAAAAGGCAAATTGGGTTAATTTTTGTTGTAGTTCTTCTTCAGAGATCTGGAGTTCTTTTGTAAGCTGGTAGAGCCTGATATTTTTATACCACATTTTACGTTTTCTATTGTCTTTGAAATGGAGGCGAATTATCCATTAAACGAGGTTTTAGTTCCAGTGATCTTGAGCAGTTTCCTTCTTTATTAACTCAAATAGAAGCTAAAGGTGACAGAGATCAGATGGTTAGTTATCATATTGCTAGTCTATTGTATGTTAATTTAGGTAACTTAATGATTTATAAAAGGTTAATGCTTTTTGTTGGTATTTTAATTGTGGCTCCTGATGCCATGATATCAACTCTATCTGCTAATTCGGATCAGGGTCAAAAAATTATTCCTACTCTTGAACTGATTATGTCTGATAGTGATTGGATGGGAAATGCTCCTGAAAATGGGTATTTTTCAGATGATAGTTCTGCCGTGTTTTATCAAATAAAACAACAGGGTAACCAATTGCGAGATTGGTATCGATTTGATCTAAACATTAAAACGGCGGTTAAATTATCACCTATAGAAGCAGAGCAACGTGATGCAAGAAGGGGGCAATGGTCACAAAATCTTCAACAAAAAGTCTTTATTAAAGATAATGATG
>JBFFIY010000305.1:0-2542 GCA_041556195.1 Enterobacterales bacterium | reverse complement strand
CTTATTGAATTCTATCGGCACCAATACCTGAATCCCGCCATATTGAGAATCCTATCTTACTTCCTGGTTGAGGTTATTTACTTGATTTCCCACCAAGTAAATTGGACTAAATGATGGAGACTCCCGCAACTACAAGCTCTAAACTTGGACTTTATGAATCTTGCCAGACTCCTGCTATAAGGGTTAACATACTGTCTGAATCGGAATCAAAACGCCCTTTAAAGCGAGTCCCAGAGGTTAACTCTGGCGTCAAGTTTTCTCGCAGTACCAACTCAAAAGTTTTCTTTTTAATAGATATATTTGTAACTTCAGCAGCGGTAAAATCAAAGTAATAACCAACGCTAGGATATAGAGCCTTAAATAAACTTTCTTTTGCTGAAAAGACGAGTGTGAAGGCTTTATCAAAGTCCATTGTACTTTTTAGCAATAACTCTTCTTCGTTAATTTTAATGATACTACATTTCACTTCTTTAACAGTTTCATGTTCCATCCAATTTTCAAGATCAATCCCAATATAGTCAATATCATAACTATGTACTGCCGCACATAAAGCCGATGTTGTAGTATGTGTTATCGAAGCAGTGATACCTTCAGGCCATATAGGATTGCGATGTTTTCCAACAGGAATATCGGAGTGATGAACCCCCAATTTACGCAATGTCAACCTGGCAGCATACCTCCCTGCTAAGTATTCAGCCTGTCTTTTTACTACAGCTTTATTCAATGATGATGGAAATGTGATATCTACAATACCAAACAAATCACGCCGGTAATGAGTATTATTATAATCGCAACGAAATAGGGCTACCTTATCCAAATTGCTAAAATTAAGAAAATGACATTGCTCGAAAAAATCATCTAAAGGTTTCATTAGAATAGACTGTGTTTTCATAAGGGCTAGTTACAACATTATAATAAGTTCAGGCCAGGAGCTTGAAAGACTTTCAATATTCTTCACTTTACTTTGAAAATTTAATTTGGATAGTACATTGTAAATAATTAGATAGATTTTTGTTACAATTAGTTTCTCATTCTTTTCGATGAAAAAATGATCTCCAGACAGAAACTGAAAATCATCAGGATATAAAAAGAAGTTTTTCCAGCTTTTCAAATCAGCAATGCCTGGAGCATTGTATGATCTGACATGTTCAAAATAACTCCAAAAAGAGTTCTGAATCGATACTATGCATTCAACATCTCACGCATGAGAGGTTATTGAATGCTAAATCCCAAAACGTAGATCTCAAGGAGTTTCTCCGGCAAAGCAATACAGATTATAAAAAACATTTAAGAGCTTGAGATTTTTTGCCGTCTCACAGATAAATTTTTTCCGGGAAAGATCCGTTATGGGCAAAAAATTACTTCGTTGAAACAAGTAGGAAGAACTGATGAAAAAACTATTAAAAGGAATGTAAAATCGCATTGCTAGAGCATGATTAAAAAACAAACTCAGCGAAGCTGAGTTTGTTTTAAAACTCGATTGTTTACGGCTGCAGCAATATTTATAACTCTGTCGCTTGGGGCTGAATTATTTATATCCATATTCTTTGATTCCAGGTATGCAGTTAACTCTTTTAAGAAATACTTTTGAGTTTCAGAATAATTAATATGAACTCCTTCCCTCATATCAACATTACCTAACTGATACCCTTTTTTAAACGCCCATTTGATGACTTCGATATTATCTGCCATTTTTATTATTCCCATAATTCCAATTTTACTAAGTTGTTTTGAAAACTATCAAAAGCATAACATCTAAACTAAGTAAAATCTGTAACATATTACCAATGCTATAGCTGTTAAATCAAATGTAACCTGAGAATGACTGAGCAAGTTCATTATAAATTGAACTTTTAGCCAATTCGTCGATCATAGTTGTAAACAACTAACAGTAACTTTAATAATAACAGGAAACAACTAACGAGTAACCTAATAATGAAAGACAATTTTAACCCGTATTTTTCTTCAATTGAAAATCCACATATAGAGTGCTTTAAAACTCTGACTCATAGACATTTTTTCTCATTGTGAATAGTGTTTACTGGAGCCGAAGACAGGAAAGATATTAAAACTTTGGAAATATCTAACTCAACTGGTTTAGATAATATTACTGTACAGTCATGTCTTTCCCAAATAGCATATATGGATCAGAAGAGGAGAGTCACCTGAAATTCTGTCAAATCAAATCCTGCATTATTGACTGTAATTAATTACATTACAAATCAAACCAAAGGTGATGTTGTCGCATTAGATGGCAAAATCAACAGAAGACGCATTAAGTGCCAAAGAGGGCCATTCAGTGTCAAAATAGACAAAGATACCTCATGAATGATAAGTTCATGGAGTTGCAGCCATAGTTTGGTGTCAGGTGAGTTAGAAAAGATGGTAGTTAAATGACTACGTCTTATCCATGATTACTGACTAAGCACTGAACAGGAAATGAATGATTAGGCTATATATAGATGTACCTACAGATGTACCTACAGATGTACCTACAGATGTACCTACAGATGTACCTACAGATGTACCTACAGATGTACCT
>JBFFIY010000304.1:0-2543 GCA_041556195.1 Enterobacterales bacterium | reverse complement strand
TTTACCGAGGACACAAGAACACATAGACAAGAGGACTTACCCCCTCTTAAACAGTGACTTCAACAAGTGAGGTAAAACCATGATGAAACACAGCCCTGAAAATGAACGTATGAAACGTGAATATTTTATTTTTCTTAAAGATGCTTTAGGTCAAAACGAAGCTTCAATTGATGCCGTTGCAAAAGCATTAAGTCGGTTTGAGAGTTATTCAAATTTCAAGAGTTTTAAAACTTTCCATTTTGAACAGGCTATAGGTTTCAAGAAAAATCTAGCTAAACAAAATAACCAAAAGACAGGAAAAAAACTCAGTAAAGCAACCTTGAATTCTACCCTGAGACATTTAATAAAATTCTTTCGATGGTTAGCTATACAACCTGGATATAAGTCACGCATTAATTATACTCTTGCCCAGTATTTTAAGTTGTCAGAAAAAGAAACTCGAATTGCAACGGCCAGACGTGAAAACCAATACCAACTATTGAACAAATAAAACATGTTATTGAAGTGATGCCAGTAACCACAGACATTGAACGGCGTGACCGTTGCCTGATTGCATTTACCCTGCTAACAGGGGCAAGAGATAGGGCTATTGCATCAATAAAGATCAAACATGTTAACTTAGAGGCTGGTAGCCTGTTTCAGGATGCCAGAGAGGTAAAAACAAAATTTAGTAAGACCTTTACTACTTACTTCTTCCCTGTTGGTGATGAAATACTAAAAATTCTTGTTGAATGGGTAACTTATCTTAAAGATGAATTGCTGTATGGTAATGATGATCCCCTGTTTCCAAAAACACATGTTATCCAGGGAAAAAATAGAACATTCGAACCTTCAGGGTTAACAAAAGAACACTGGCTCACAGCCTCACCAATACGAAAAATATTCAAAAAAGCATTTATTAGCGCAGGATTACCTTATTTTAACCCTCATACTTTCCGTAACACTTTGGTTACATTAGGTGAAAAACTATGTCAAAGCCCTGAAGCCTTCAAAGCATGGAGCCAGAATTTTGGGCATGATAAAGTTCTAACTACATTTTTTTGTTATGGTGAAGTACAACCTCAAAGACAGGCTGAGATTATTCAACAGTTAAAAACACCTCAGGAAAAAGTTGGGTTGAATGTTGATGATATAGCTGAAGCTGTTGTTCGTAAGATGAATGTATTAAGGAAAGGATAAGATGCATACGACCAGACTAGGCGTGCCAAATCAAAACACAGGGTTCAATTTAATCTGATATTGGATGTCTCTAGTTAACTCATAACAGCCACTTATTGCTATGGTTATCAAGTCTTTTTAAACTTGAAGTTCTGCAAATAACTATATTAATTTGAGTGAGGGTAATAAGTTTCGTTTAGAACTTGCAAAATATAAATTAAGTTTAATCAAGCGATTTATGCTTTTGATGCTTTAAACTGAAGGTTCAAAAGTGAAATGAAACGAATCTTTGAGTCCAAATATGTTAGATTTATATGTATGGGCATTTAGTCATCCCTGTCTTTATGTTTGTTTCTGTCAAAATGACAAAATACTTGGTAATATCTATGCTTATTTAAAGTAGCGGTTAATTATTACGCTTGTGCTAAGGAAAAGCCAATTTAGGAGAAAATTTTTGAGAAAAAATGAGAAAAATATAAAAAAGAACAAAAGCAACTGGTTCGAGAATAATTTGTTCTATTTATTATTTTTATCTATTGGAATAATTTTGGTTGGAGTATATAAAGTATTAACCTCCAATTTAGACGTGGGAGTTCAACCTTCTATATTTCTATATTTATGCAAAGAAGTTGGAATGGCAATGATAATTGCAATTATGTTGGTATATTCTATTGAGTCGGTGACCAGAAAAAAACACGAAAAAGCAGCCTCTCAATGGCAAGATGAAGCTAATAAAAATTTTTTTAAGTCTGTCTACAAAAGATATATTCCAGAAGCTGTTTTCTCCGAAGTTGAAGCATGCTTATTGAGCAGTAAAGTCTGTCGTGAAAAATACCAAATTTCGTATTTGTTGAGGCCAATGAATGCTCAAGAAAAAAACCAAGCCAGTAATGAGCATTTTATTGCGGAAGTGAAATCAAGTTACACTTTGAGAAATACAGTTGATACAGATATAACTCATACTCTGATTGCGAACTTAGAAGTTCCAAATGAAGAAGATTATGTTCATTTTACCAAAATTAGCACTTACAAAGTCAACGGAGCTAGTTTATTGACTGAGGGGACAATAACTACAAATAGTGACGGTATATGCTCGTTTTCAAAAGATATTGTTATACCCAGAAATGGCACTGTCAAGGTTCTTATGGTTGGCCAAACTGCAAAACGCAATATTGATAGTGAGTCTTGGTCATCTAGGCTTCCATCTAATGGGCTAAAACTGTCAGTTACAGCGCCTAAAGGTGTGGAAATAAAATGTGTGGCTAATAATTCTTCTGCTATAGTTAGAGATGAGCAGGGCGGGATTACGCATTGGATGATTTTTGACCAAATAATATCTCTGCCCTAAACTTTGCATCCCAACAAGCTCTCTGTATTTTACCTGC
>JBFFIY010000303.1:0-2563 GCA_041556195.1 Enterobacterales bacterium | reverse complement strand
TGTAGATTTGGTCGACAGCTACCAACCACCAGCTTTAGCATCTGAAACAACTGTTGATACGATTTATACCTATAATCTTGATAAGGACCTGACGCAGATAACTCGTCCAGATAATAAATCTATTATTTACGACTATAATCCTACAAAAGGCCAGCTCAAGAGTATTAGCATTCCAGCCAGAACCTACAATCTTGCTTATGATGCCAATAGTGGTCTGCTTAATCACATTGATTGGAGTAACAGCGATGCTCTGGATTATACCTATGATGGCCTCTTGCCCACCAGCGAAACCTGGACAGGAATTATTGCGGGTAGTTTAGGCTTTGATTACGATAATAACTTTAGACAAGTACAACTGACTCTCAATGAAAATGTCACCATTTCACTATCCTACGATAATGATAGCTTACTCATACAGGCAGGTGAGTTAATCATTAATCGTAATAGCAACAGCGGTTTTATTGAATCTTTAGATTTGGCTAATACCCAAACCCTCTTTAGTTACAATGACTTTGGAGAACTTGCCAACCAAACCGAATCCAGCGCAGGAAGCCTAGTTTATTCAGCCAGTTTTACCCGTGATAATTTAGGACATATTACTGATAAAACAGAAAAAGTACAAAATGGTGAAACAGACGACTACCGCTATGAATATGATGTAGTAGGTCGATTAGCAAATGTTTATAAAAACAACAATCTGACTGATAGCTACAACTACGATGCCAATGGCAATCGTCTAAGCCACAATGACATCAATGCAACTTATGATGCACAAGACAGACTACTCACCTACGGTACAGCCAGTTATAGCTACAATGCCAATGGTGACTTAGAAAGTAAAACTGATAAAGGCATCACCACAACCTATCAATATGATGCCATGGGTAATCTATTAAAAGTTACCTTGCCCGGTGATAGCATTATTGAATATCTTATTGATGGACAAAATAGAAGAATCGGCAAAAAGCTTAATGGTAATTTAGTACAAGGTTTCTTATATCAGGATCAATTAAATCCTGTGGCAGAGTTGAATTCTGATAATTCCATCAAATCAGTATTTGTTTATGCGGATAAAGACCATGTGCCCGCCTATATGATAAGAAACGGTATTAATTATAAACTGATAACCAATCACCTGGGTAGTGTAAGAATGGTAATCAACATCTCAAATGGTGCAGTAGAACAAAGAATAGATTATGATGCCTTTGGAGTGGTTATTAACGACACTAACCCAGGTTTTCAACCTTTTGGATTTGCAGGAGGACTCTATGAATCCCTCACCGGACTGGTAAGATTTGGGTCCAGAGACTATGATGCCGAAACAGGGCGCTGGATTGCAAAAGATCCGATAGGTTTTAATGGTGGACAAGGAAACTTCTACGGGTATGTGAATCAAAATCCAATCATGAACATTGATCCAACTGGTCTAAAATTGTTCCCATCAGTAACTGCGGCAGGCACAGGTGGTTTTGGGATAGTTTCAGGTGAAGGTGGGAGTGTCTTTTTAGTAGATCCTTGTACGTTAGATGTCTATTCGTTTTTATATGCTGGAGGTGGGTTTGGCCTTGGGTTTGGCGGAGCTGCTACAATAGAAGTTGGAGCAATTGAAGCAGATAGCCCACTTGATATAACTGGATTGGGGTTAGCGGCTGGAGGTTTTGCGGCTGCAGGACCAGGGGTTACGGGACAGATTTCTGGTTCAGGTCCACAGGACACGACTTACTTGAATGTGGGTGGAGGTGTAGCGGGTGGAGCCGGTGCAGGAGTTGCGGGATTAGTTACTTATACATGGTTTCAAAGAGTAGTTAGATTTGCGGATGCACCAGCCGCAGTTAAGAATACTTTGGGATCGATCAAGGCTGACTGTGGATGCGAAGCGAATTAAAATGGATAAAAATATGAAAGAGAATATTCAAGTCTCGAATAGCCAGGTTAGATTTATTCGGGTGAGTTATGCAAATATTTTAATGTTTATATCATTCATCTGCTTGGTTTTGGTGAATCAAGTAATGATAGATTTTGGTGTACAGTCATTTGTTAGAATAATTAGCTTGATCGCCTTAACCCTGTTTTGGGTAAAGTTATACCTTTCTTGCATTGGAAGTATACAATTTGATAAAGAAAAAATAATTTATACAAATGCAATAAGAAAAAAAAGCATTCCGCTAAGCAGCATTGTTAATATCCATCTTTATACTGTGCCGTCGAGTGTAACAATAGTACTGCAGATAAAATCGATTAATAAATTGTTACCCAAAATGCTCATCCTTACCTCGCCATCTACAAATGTAGGAAACTTTAAAGATACTGTTGAATTCATAAAGAAGAATATTGCCCTACTTGGTAAGGGAGATTAATTCACAAGAGGCGTTAACTGGACATATATGGTCACTCCCTCGCTGTCAATAGTTGCGAGTGTTTTAAGATCCCAATGGACATACACTCACCTTTAGCGAAGCAGGCATCATCCACTCAGCGGGTAAAAGCATCCTGTTTAACCGGGACACCAGCGGCAAAATCACCGACGTCACCGATCCCAATGGCAACGTTATTAGCTACGCCT
>JBFFIY010000302.1:0-2631 GCA_041556195.1 Enterobacterales bacterium | reverse complement strand
CTCACCTACCAAATCATGTATTCTAAAGTGCAGTACAGCGCCTGTCGCGTTGTTCTTGTGAGCAGCCGTTCTGCAATCTGGAGCGATATGCCCCATGGTTAGTATGATTTTTCCCTTTCCGGTAAATTCTGAAAAAGCCGATTGTGAAAACATCAACATCAATATCAACAAACTACTTCTTAATATCATTTTTACTACTCCAATTTTTTATCCTGTTAATTTTTTTATCGGCATATTCTTATGTTGATTAAAATCAAGTCTCTCTGAACAAGCCGTTATCCTTTATTACTTAAAGCTTTTTTCGGATCACTGTGATATTCGCCATATTCAACCAGAATGGTTCTTTCTTTTCGGCTTGATAAAGCGCTTCTACATCCGCCGACAACACTTCTTTAACCTTTACCCAACAGGAAGTGGCATCTATTTTTTTGACCTTAACGATTAATTCGCGTTGTTTGGTTTCTATCCGATATTTATTATCGACTTTTATAAAGCTCGGTACACAACCTTCTGCACTAGCTACTGATGAAAACAGCAGTAGACTGCCAATAATCAAGGGTAATTTTTTGTTGTTCATTTTCTACTCTCTCCTACATGATTAAAAAAATACTGTTCCTGAAAACCTGTTATTTACGAATTTTAAGCCCAAGGGGCTTATACAGAAAATTGACAGGGTTACTGTCAATTAGCTGTTTTTCGTGAATAAACGGGTTTTGGGTTTCTGGTTATTTAGCCGATTAAAGCTCGTTTGATTGAGGCATTTTTTTAAAAAATGCCTCTGTTTTTTTATCTCGTAACTGCTGTCTTTTGACAGGTTTGCTGCGAGGTCTTACTTGATTTTTTTAGTTATATAAATTGATACTATGCATGTCTTGTAAAATACGACTACCTCCTTATTTTTTACTTATATATAGTAAAACAAGCCTGACCTCTTATGTTACTATAAAGCGTGTGTCCCTTGTTATTCAAAAATTAAAACTCTCTGATTTCTAAGGTTTTTTGTTTTTCAACTTTGGGGTGTACTATCATTGTCTTTTTTGGCTTTCTTTAATGTATTGAATCACTTTTTTACGCCACATATTTTCTTCTTTCCCAAGATCTAGATGCATTTTTCCATTAACATAGTATTCCAAAGAAACATTAAATTTATTTTTAAAATCAAAACTAGCACCCAACTCAAGCATTGAATAAGCTGTTTTAAATTCACTTAGGGAAACCGCGTCTACAATAGGTGGATTGCCAATGCTATCTTTATGATTAATATCTGCTCCTGCTTTGACTAACAACTTTAAGTTAAGTATTAAACCATTGGTAGCTGAAAAATAAATAGGCGTTGTTTGTGAGGATCCTATCAAGTTAGGATTTCCATTATATTTAAGTGCTGCTTCCAAAAAACGTGAATCTTTCATGCCTGCGACTCGGTACATTACCGAAGACTTACCTTCCCATTGGATGTTTGGATCTGCTCCTTTTTCTAGAAGATATCGAAAGCCTGAAATATTGCCTTGTCTCATAGACCAAAATAAAATGGGCACTCCTCTTGCCCCTATACTATTAATATTGACTCCTTTATCAAGCAATCGGTCAATGGTCTTTATTTTGCCCTTACCAGCAGCCCTGGCTAATGCTCTTACCTGCTTATCTTGATAAATTTCATCTAGACTCATTCGTAATATCGCTTTTGCCTCAACATTTGTTGCACAGCCTGAAAGATAAATTAAAATCAAAATAAATTGAATAACATGCTTTTTCATCAACACTGCACTCCCATCGCTTGGCAGACTCCAGTTATCTGATGAACACCGATAGCATTAAGAGGTATTCTTGTGCCTGCCGCATCAGGTAAAGGCGTTATGTCTTGAATTAAACTGAGTAAATCACTTTTACTGTAATAAGCACGAATGAGCGATTTAGCACTCAAAGAACCGCCCCCATAACGATTACTTAAACCAGCAGAATTAAAAGTTACAGCGGGTAATTGGGTAGCTATGGCTGCAGCACTTGCCAAGCCGCCGCCTAACGAATGACCAGTAAAAACTAAAGTGCTGCCTTCTATACTTGCAACTGCTATCTGAACTTGGTCGGCAAGTTTTATTGCCAAGTTATACTGTTCAGTATCAATTCCCAAAGACTGGGCTAAATCCGTCTTAATATCTGGGGCATCTAATCCATCGGTTCCACCAAAACCTAACACAAACTCATTCCCCCTTTTAAACAATGTAGCTTTAAAACCACTATCTGGATCGGTAAACCTTCCAGAATCAAGCCCTATACTTTCAGGTGAAACTTCATCAAATCCAGTATCATTTTTACAGAGACCTCTGTAAGAACAACCTGCAAGCTGCGCTAAATCTGCATCCTTTTTTGAAATTGGTTTCCCATCAGGTCTAAAAATAGTAGCCATTGCCGCCGTAGCCGCACCATTGGCGAAATTACCTCCTGTGACCTTAGAAATAGTACCGCCAATAATGGCGCTTATTGCAATGTTAGGCAGGGCGGGATTACGCATTGGATGATTTTTGACCAAATAATATCTCTGCCCTAAACTTTGCATCCCAACAAGCTCTCTGTATTTTACCTGCCACACTGTCTTTCAATGGATGAGCTTTTATCGAATTCAACAATGCGCGT
>JBFFIY010000301.1:0-2636 GCA_041556195.1 Enterobacterales bacterium | reverse complement strand
GATTAATATGAAAATAAAAATTTTTATATATAACAGTGGGTTAGTTGTTAGATTTGAATAAAACAGACAAAAACTCTGGTTTGAAATGTAGGATCACCTCTAGTGTCTTAAGATATATATGGCAACTGGGATGGACGATCTCTTACAAGGATGCTTTTTAACCGGAGTAATATAAGGGACAGGCGTTTGCAGCCGCACGATTAAATATGGATCAATCCCTGTGGTTCAAACAAGTCAATTATTTTGGAAAAAGAGCGTTTAGAGTTGCTGGAAGTACTGACGTCATCAAGAAATTCGCCACTAAAGTAGGTCAACAATAGTTACAAGGGCAAGGGATTAGAAAATCAATTTTACAGCCCTGGCCCAACAAAAAAAGTAATCACACAGAATGAGGCATTTAAAAACTCGGTATTTAAACACGTCTAGAAAAAGGTAAGCACTCTTTTGAATGAAATATAGAGGGTACTTCAATCTAATACTATTAGATTTGACATGAAACCAATGAGAAACTACCAACAAATTATGTTGGTTTTAAAGTTTGGGTGTCCCACAAGGCTAGTGTTTTGGTTAACATCAAGGCTCTAGGGTTCCATCTATCATTAAAGCTGCTTTGTCAAAGGTATATATCGGTGATACTTCGACTTCATTTTTTTTTCCATATCGTTTTGCTTTATTAACTATTAGAGCATCTGGAAAATCTGCTTGCTTGATTTTCCCTTTCACTTTGATAGGTTCAGCTTTTACATAATCTTTTAAGGCACACCAAACAGATTGGCTGTCTTCAAATACAATATTTGGTTCAGCAAATAAGGCATGAATAACATCAGTTAGCATTTCTTTTGATAGGGAATATCTCTTCCCCTTCAATACCCAAATGGTTTCAGCGAGAACCACGTCTGTGATAAGAACTTTGTTATCTCCACTGATGATCGCCTTAGATTTTTTAAATTGTGTTACATCATCTTGAAGCAGGTAACGCAACAAAACATTCGTATCAACAGCAATCATCAGTTAATAGCACTTTGTAAAGAATCTTTTTCACTCACGGACGTATTAACTTTTACATTTTTCAAAATACCAGAAGCAGCCCCCATACTTTTTTTAACTATAGAAATCACACCCTGTCTATCAACGTAGCTTTCCACGTCATCTCCAGTATGGATTTGGGCTATCGCACATTGTTCAATGGGCAGTGTAATTTGTCTTTTCGCAGTAACCTTTGGCATAAAAATTCCTTACTTAACAGAGTTTAGTAAGATTATATCGCGTCCTTACAAAATGTCAACAAGTAAGGATGTAAAAAATAGATAATAAGTAGACAGTCTACCTATAGATTGTTTGATGCTAAAAAGGCTGGTTTAAGCGGATAAATAGCGTTATATCAAAGATGGTAATTAATAATAACAAAGAGTTATGAAGGTCCGACTCTAAGGGCCAATCCAAACTTGATAGTTTAATATTTAAATGGTATGTTTAGCTAAGTTTAGCTAAGTCAGGTGATAGATATGCAGGTAAATATGCACGAAGCAAAATCGCAACTTTCCAAACTGGGTGAAGTGGCCTGGAAAGGAGAGACCGTGATAATTGCTAAATCAGGTACGCCCTATTTAGATCTTATCCCACATAAAGCAAATGCGAAAATCCGTAAGCCAGGCAGGTTTAAAGGTCAGATTAAGCTGTCTGGCAATTTTAACAGTGAAGATCCGTCAATCAATGAGTTATTCGAGTCCGATATATGAAAAGGATTTTGTTAGATTCTCATGCTTTTCTGTGGTGGCTTGAGAACAATCCAAAACTGGGAGCAGAAGCAAAGGACGTTATTGCTGATAACCGAAATGAAGTCTACGTGAGTGCGGCCACATCTTGGGAAATATCAATAAAAAAGGCAATAGGAAAATTAAAGGCTCCCGATGACATGGATTCGATTGTTGAGAGCGAAGGATTTAGCAAGCTTCCCATAAGCCTCTTTCATGGAGACCAGGCAGGAGCTTTGCCAAATCACCACAAAGATCCCTTTGACCGAATGCTAATAGCTCAAGCACAGGCAGAAGGGTTAACAATCATAACAAGTGACGAAAAATTCCCACCATACGGAGTAAGGCTGCTTGATGCGGAAAAATAAATTTTAGACAGAGCAAACCAACATCTCAAGGAGAACATAATAAGTAGACAGTCTATCCATAGATTATCCATAGATTCAACGCACAAACCACTCTTTGATGAACTCACTGAATAACGTTTTTCAGACAGAGAGACTTAGTGTGGAATATAATGCTAAAAATTACTATTTGACAATCCTACTACAGGTTGAAAGCACAACAAAAAAAGGGCGGCCAATGGCCACCAGCTTTTTTTGATTTCATCCTGAAATCGTTCTGCGCTTAACAGCTACAACTGCTTCCTGCAACTTCCATGTTCAATGCAATATCCTTATTACTTCTTCCATGAGTGGTACCTTTCCTTAGTAGACTTCCTGCCTACAATGACAAATCCTTTGCCATGTCCTTTCCCTTTCTCTATGTCACTTCCTTGCGACAGAGTTAATTCTAGGGCAAAAAAATATTTGAACAATAGGGTGAAAAACTTATTTTATGAGACAGATTAATATGAAAATAAAAATTTTTATATATAACAGT
>JBFFIY010000300.1:0-2665 GCA_041556195.1 Enterobacterales bacterium | reverse complement strand
GCTTCCTTCAGACCGCTCCTCACGGATTGGCCCTTGCCATTCGCTAGTAGTTATCGTCTAATAACAACATGGTTTTCGACGGTGATTCTCCTACAGAGGACTTTCACCTCATTAGTTAATGCCCATGCCGGGCGTACACAACAAGCTTATCCCAAGTATTGCCTTACTGGCATAATGCAGCTACAATGTACGGTAATGCCGTACGTTTAATATTGGTGATATATGGAAAGTGTAAGTGTAAATAAATTTAGAGACAATCTAAAAAACTTTGTAGAACATGTAATTGAAGACCATGCGCCCATTAAAGTTACAAGACGAACGGGCAAAGACTTCGTTGTTATGAGTGCAGATGATTGGGAGCGAGAACAGGAAACATTATATATTTTACAGAACAAAGCCCTCATGCAACAAGTTTCAGCTTCAATGAAAACACACCAGAACAAAACTGGATATGCACCTGGCAAGGAGGAATTAGGTGAGATCTCTGATTTTTGAAGGTAACACCTGGTCTGCTTATGAAACCCTGAGAGAAAAAGATAAAAAACTACATAAAGTACTTTGCAGACAATTAAAGGAAATGATGAGGGGAGATCCTACTCAGGGAGTTGGCAAGCCGGAACCCTTAAGGCATAATTTATCAGGCTTATGGTCCAGACGGCTAAGCCAGAAAGATAGAGTTGTTTATAAATTTGATAGTAACTATCTCTATATTTTTGCCATAGGCGGACATTATGATCAACTTGAATAAGCTTAAACAGCTCCACCCTTCACCGCAAAAATCACATCCATCACATTAGTCCCTGTTGGCCCGACCTTAAACAAACTATCAGTAGCATCAAGGTAAGGATAAGCATTGGCTTCATTTTGGTATTTCGATATATCCAGCTCTAAACTTTGTCCCTTTGATAATGTACCACCATCAATTAAACCTCCTGCGGCATCTGTGGGACCATCGGTTCCATCTGTGCCGGCGGCTAAAATTGTGATGTTATTGCCAGCTACTTTCTCGACTAATAATAATGCCAAAGCCTGATTTCGGCCTCCCTTACCAGGATTTTGTGGGAGCCGTACCGTTGTTTCTCCTCCCCATACATAAACGCCTTCCGGCCCGGTTAATATTTGTTGGGATAAATCAGATGCTACTGCGTTAATGTCTCCCTCTAATATTTTTTGCTGCCACATAACGGGATAACCATGCTCTTTTGCCAGTTCAACCGCTGCTTTACAGGCCGTTTTGTTATTGGCAATGATCTGCATTTGTATGTTGCTAGTGGGTGAAACCAATCCTGAACCAATTACATTTAGTTTGTCTTCAGGTACGTCAGATATGAGTAAAACCAGGGTTGGAATAGCTCCAATAAAGTGGTTCAACTTTCCGCCTTTGATCATTGATATTGATTTTCTGATGCTATTGATTTCTGCAATATCTTTGCCTGATGCAATGATTTGTTGGTTCAGTGATTGCCATTTTTCCAGAGAATATTCTTTGGGTAGCACTTCGACCAGTGCGGAGGCACCACCGGAAATAAGCAGTAGTAATTTTTCTCCAGGTGGTATTTTTTCAATAAATTCCAGTAAGGTTTTGCCTGCGACAAGGCTGTTGTGATCCGGGATCGGATGCCCTGACTCTATCACTTGAGTTTTGTTATTTTCTGACAACTTAGAATTGGCATGTCCGTATTTTGTGATAACTAATGCCTGATTAATTCGCTCTTCCACTAGATCGAAAACACCAAGGCTCATATCGCTGGCAGCTTTTCCTATCGCTATAACGTATTCATAATTTGAGTTTAAGTTTGATAAATAGTTATTTACCACTGTACGACCATTTACCGCAGCAATGGCGGTTTGCCACATGGCATTTAATAATTCAGAGCGTTTGTTACTAATTACCGGTTGAATATTCATTGTCCTTTGAAAAAATCCCATCCCGTCGATTGAGTCTTTTCCAGTAGTGATCATAACCCTTAAACCAGGAGTAGGTGGGCGGATTTTGTTTGGCTATTTTATTCCACTGTTCATGCCATTCTTTAGCTAATTGGTCTGCTTCCGGCATGGTTAAAGAGCCTGTATAAGTGCTCATTAGTTTAGCCTCCAACTGATCACGAGAATGTTTTAATTCTTTTTTAAAGCCCTGATCTTTTAAAGCGCGGCGATGCGCCCATTCAAATTGGTGCCAAAGGCTATTTTGAATATTTTCTTCATCATGTGTCAGGTAATGGTGTTGCTCAAAATTAAAACTAATGGGTTTGTAGAGAGATAAACAGGGGGCAGAAGTAGCTGTGACCATAATTTCTGGCTGAGGTTGTGAGTAAGTATGTGAATTTATTATGCACAGCATAGAACCG
Source organism: Enterobacterales bacterium (assembly GCA_041556195.1). Taxonomy (GTDB): domain Bacteria; phylum Pseudomonadota; class Gammaproteobacteria; order Enterobacterales; genus 21-14-all-40-8. Next base: position 317 of record JBFFIY010000300.1, on the reverse strand, counting down.
CAGGTTTGGCTGGGACGAGTTAATCCACCTCCGTGCATGCAAATATCCCGATTGTCAGAACTGGCGAAACTTTCACTAGACTGATAATGGGTTCTTAGATTGTCAGCCAAACTTGCAAAGGAAATAGATCCCTTTGTATTTAATGCATCCAGACACCGCATACTCAGTGCCTGTCTATTTTTAGACTTCGCCATAAATGGCATAAAATGGCTGTCAAAAGCCTGAGCAAAATTAAAACTACCCTTGCCATTGAAATAACCATGTTTTAGAGCAAAATATTCAACACCGTCTGAACAAAGATCATAATCAGAGCCTAT
>JBFFIY010000299.1:0-2681 GCA_041556195.1 Enterobacterales bacterium | reverse complement strand
GTCCCAACTAACCCTCAAGAGTATAAATGATAAATCAACACAAAAAGCGGGGAAGATATCAATATGGAAGCACAGGAAGAGGCCAGTGTTAATCAGAATATTGTCCCCTTTACCGATTTTTTAACCCGTCTTGTTGATTCAAATCTGGGCTACGATAATTAGAGCATAAGCTTTGAATCCACCTCGTCTTTAAGTCGAGCCATGATGCCTTCTTCTGCAAAACTAAAATAACTATCTTGACCAATGATGGTATGGTCATAAAATTCCAAACCAAGGGACATTGTTGTATATTCTTGAGCGTTTATGCATTGATAGAAACACCTGGGTAGAAAATGCCACAAAATTTGAACAAAATTATCGTTCTAGATTTTTATACCCTAAACAAGTTCAGGCAGATACTGGCTAAACTAACTATTTTTCAAACAACATCCTTTAAATATAAAAAGTAAAATAATTTTTTAGTTATTTACTCGACTAAAAACCACCAATTTCACTTAAAATCATCCGATTTTCAACTTCTCAGTTTCAAAAAATATTTAAACAAAAGACTTTTGATACAAGCGGCAATTGATTGAAGGATTTTTCTTCTAATGCATGTTCTAGTGTTCTTAATACTCTCCTTATTTCTTTTCGTCAAACCTGCTCAAAAGAAATGGTTCTAATGGAACAGGGGGCTCCGTCCCCATAACTAAACTTTTAATTATGTCCCCAGTTACAGCGGAAGTTAAGATACCAGTTCTAAAATGTCCACATGCATTGATGTATCCTTCTAGACCTTCGACAGGCCCTAACACAGGAATTTCATCTGGGGTGCCTGGCCTTAAACCTGCCCAGGTTCGTTTTATATTTACGTCAGCTAAAACAGGAACTGCCTTAGCGGCTCCCTGACACAGTTCCTTAATTTGTGTGTGGGAAGGCGAAGTATTAAAACCCATTTCCTCCGTAGTACTTCCAATGAGGATCTCTCCGTTATCTTTTTGTGCGACATAACAATCACTGGTACTCAGACAGGATTTAAGGATCTTTGGGAGCCTCTCAGTTAAAACAATTTGCCCTTTTATTGGATAGGTTGGGATCGAAACTCCAACCATTTCCCCCACAATTCCAGCCCAGGCTCCAGCAGAGTTGATCATGAGCGAGCAAGGTATAGTTTCTTTTGCTGTCTTAACAGAGACAACTCGGTTAGCCACTACTTCTACTCCAATTACCTCGGCGTTATCAATAAGTTTTACACCGTTCCTTCTTGCCCCTTCTTTATAGGCTTCAACTAAAAGATAGGGGTTAACCTGATCGTCACGTAGAAAAGATAGAGCTCCTATTGCATTCTGATTTACGTAGGTTTCTTCATCATTAAGCTCCTCTTTATTCAACCAGGTAAGTTGATCAGAAAGATGGGGTATTGAGTCACTGATCTGCGTAGCATATTTCATATCATCTTCATCATACATAACGAATTTCAGACCGGTTTGTTCTAGTTTGAAATCTACTCCTGAATTTTCTTTGAGTTCTTGCCAAAGTTCAGGAAACATGTCATTGCTTTTCAAACAAAAATTCATGAAGTAGTCAGGTAGTTGATGAGGGCGGGCTATCTCAACAGAAGTATCTCCACTTTCCCGTTTTCTTTTAGAAAGTGTCTTGAAAAATATTACGCCACAACCAAGGCCAACAGACTCGCCAATTGGCCATAAACCGCCAGCGGAAGCTCTAGAAGCATTTCCTCTTTTCTTTATATCAATAACAGTAATAGAAGCACCGGTATTCTTACTGAGGAAATATGCGACTCCCATGCCTATTACACCACCGCCAACAATGACAATATCCGAAGAGTGTTTATTCATATTCTTTCTCCTTTTCTGAATCAAGGAGAGCACTAAAAGGGAGAGGTGCCAATGGGAATCGAGGTTTAAGGCTACCTATTTCTTCGCTTGTTCTCCCTGTTTTGTTTTTAAGGTACTCATGGCAAAAACTTCCACACATTTTTCCCTGACAGTCACCCATTCCTATTCTCGTTACCATCTTTAGTGTGATCATATCTATCACACCCTGGTCGATGGCAGTGGATATATCTTCGAGCTTAATATTTTCGCAGCGACAAATAGTAGTGTCTGCTTTTGGCATATTCAGGAGACCGGGTCTTAATTCAGAAAATTTTTCGAATGCCTGTCTGAAAGCAATATATTTAGATATTTTTTTTCGGCTTTTATTTGAAGCTTTATTTACTTCATCCAGGCTGATTTTTTCACAATCTAACAAGCATCCAAGTGCTGCAATTTTTCCTTCTTCCTCTGCAGCCTCAGATCCATAAACACCAACTGAATCTCCCGCCACGTATATTCCGGATTTAGAAGTCCTTTGCCATTCATCAACGACGGGAACAAGCCCACCTGATTGCAGCATATATTTGTGTTCACACTCCAAAAGCTGGGTCAGTTCACTTCTGGAGACAAATCCGTATTCTACGCCAAGACAATCTGTTTTAATTGTCATGGCCCGTGATTCAATTGGATGCCATTGTCTATCAAAGGGTGCTACTTTAACATGGGAAATTTCGTTTTCGCCTATTGCTTCAATAATGCCCCAGCCAAACCGCACATCGATTATGTGCTTCGAGGATTTCCTGCTTTAATTCCGGAAAGATGAGCTCAGCGGAAAGAGATACGCTTTTGGGAGCCGAAAACGTC
>JBFFIY010000298.1:0-2688 GCA_041556195.1 Enterobacterales bacterium | reverse complement strand
TGCGTTTTAGTTTGCATTCCACTCTTCTATATAGAAAGACTCTTCTGGTGATGCTTTCGCTTTTTTTGCAAAGGCTTTTTGAGCGGACTCCCTATCCTTGTGTATAGATATCAATTCTTCAAAATCCATGGATCCCTTCTCTATTTTCATAAATAAGCAGTAAACTTTCATTTCCAAAATCTCCTTCAGCCGTCTGATGAAATAGCGGCGGTTCGATTCTGCGACTCCCTCGGTAATAGGGGTCGCGTTAAGACAGTTGGCAAACAGCTCTATGTTGAGGTCAAGGGCTGGGTCCTTTTGCATTATTTTCTATTCCTATTTTCATCTTCGGACGCAGACAACCAATCATCCTCATCTTTGCGTGATGTGAATTTCAGTAATTTCACATCATTCCTGGGAGCGATATCCCCAGTAAATGCCGGTGACGGCTCATTCTCTAACCTGGGTTTTTTATTTTGGATAACTTTCAATCTTCGCTTCATACATACACTGGCATCTGGAAAGTGATGCCATGCTCCGGGTTGGTGATCCAGAGAGCCTGGATCGGTGGTTCGTAAGAGAAATTCCCTATGTAGGCATATTCATTGTAGCCACAAAGGGATCCGTTGACAATTGTTTGACGAGTCGAAATGTATCTGTGCCAGTGTCCAACGACCAACGTATCGTAATCCTGTCCGATTTGCATATTTCGTGCTCTTTTTTTAACGTCTCCACGAGTGATTGGACCGAGCGGACCAATGATCCCATCGCCACCTCTGAACTGGTCTCCATGCGTGAAGAGATATCGATGGTTGTAGATTGAAATTCGAACATCTGTGGCCTCCGGTATGTTAAAGGTTACCTTCTTTTGCGACTCGTAATGCTTCTCGAGCATGTTGTACAGCAACCAGTCAAAGTTCGTTGCCGCCCGGTCCTTCGTCTTCGGCTTAAATGACGTCCGGCCATGGTTCCCCACGACTCCAGCAACGTGTACAGCCGGAAACGCAGCTGCGAGTGAATCTATGCACCAGATCAGGCATCCGTACAAGTCCAGGAACGCCTTCATCATCGGCACCTCGTTCGTCTCGGCCAGGTCGTGCAGTGTGCCGGAGAACATGTCACCTCCCAGGAACAAGTGAATGCCGGGGTAGTTCGGGTTGACCATGTGGTTCTGCAACAGGTCCAGTGTCTTCGTTATAAGAGTCTTGGCACGCTGGTTGGCGATCCGGATGTTGTAGTCATTCGGTATGTCACCGATCTCCTCGGAGCGTATCACTTCCGCCCAGTGCCAGTCTGAACACAGGAGGGTCGGGATGCCGGGGTTGCGTGACGCCTTGCTCTGTTTCGGCGGGTCGGTGAGCCACGTTGGGACTGCCGGCGGGGTGCTGGTGAGTGATAGTATCTTGGTCCGGATGTCGTGCTGTATCGAGTCCTGCCGCTCGAAACGTGCCACCTGTGAAGTGAGATGCTTCACCTGCGAGCGCAGATGCGTCAGCTCCTTGTCTTTCGTGGACACGATATGGGAAGACGGTGTCATGCCACGGCTGATCGCCGTCCGGTAGCGTGAGCGCAACGTACTGTCAGGGATACCTGTTGCATCCTGCGCCGCATGTCCGCTACCATGCTCAGTAATGAGATCTAAAGCTTCCTGCAATAACTTCTTTGAGATAGCCACTTAATTCCTCCGTTCATTAATTAGGGATGTCCATTAGTAATGAACACTGGTGAAAGTAGAACATACTTATGATCTATATGCAACTATTCATTTCACTGAACACAGTTATCGCGTACTACCTCGTGACAAGTGTGAAGTGGCGGAGAGTTGGAGTGTGGTGGGGGCTGACGACTGAGATAGGCTGGGGGTCGATGTTCTGGATCGGTGAGGATTGGGGGTTCATGGTAGCCACAGTCTTCATGGCGTGGATTGCGGTGAGTCGATTAAGGAGACGAGATGAAAGCATACAAGATATTCAACAGGAACGAAGACGGTAAACTGACTCCGTATTACATGAGCCACTGCGGGTTCATATACGGTGAGGTAAATAAGCGCCGGGATGGATACGGGCCGTTCTGCTGTTACAGGACATTGAGAGATACGGTCTACGAATCGCCATGGCTTGTGAAATCCAACCAGTACCCCAACACGGTGTGCTTCGAGGTCGAGGTGACGCCATCAAAAGACGAACATATCTGGAGTCCGGCCAATAAACTGCCAATGCCAGGAGGAAAGCTGGAAAGAACCACCTTCCTGGTGGATGACTTCAAAATTGTTAAGGAAATTAACCTTAGAGAAGCATGGCCGCATGACTTCCCCGCTGAGAGACTTGGTAAAGGCTGGGAGAAAATCGGTGATGATTTGGAGCTTTTGGAAGTACTTCCATGAAGCTTCCATACTGTAAATCCGTTTAAAATCAAATATTTAGGTTTCTACATGGAAGTACTTCCACGCAAGAATAAATCTTCCATGGGTGGAAACGCAAGAATAATTCTTGCGTTGGATTGACATCCTACTTTTGAGGGTAGGAATCCTACTGTTGATGGTAGGAAATGCATGAATTTTCAATAAAAAAGAGCGATAAATCTCAATGATATCGCATAGTTAGGTATTAGGTGGCAAGAAGGTGTAAATCTAATGGGGTGAGAAAACTAGGTTTTCTGAAGCGATATTATCGAAATATACTACTATTACAGGTTAAATTATCATCGAGA
>JBFFIY010000297.1:0-2766 GCA_041556195.1 Enterobacterales bacterium | reverse complement strand
TCTATGAGGCACTCTAACGGATATCCTGAGGAATGAAATAATCAATGAAGCTGAACCGATCCCACGACAGTTGGAGATCCGAAATAACAGGTTTACTTTACCTCCTCGGGCTCTATCCCGGAAAACCCTATTATTCAATAGTAAGTAAAATGACACGGAGCAATACTCAACTTTTTATTAAATATGAGTTGAATAGTTCTCTGTGGAAAACCAACCATAAAAAGGGAATAAAATGATGATTGACAATCTTAAAACAGGTTAATTAGGATGGAATCAGGCTTGTAGTAATAAGAATAGATAAAACAAAACCTGGTAGCTCATCGTTTCTGGGGATAATTCAAGCTGATTTTTGTAGATGTGGGGAAATTAAGTGGCAAATAATTGCCGCCTGTTGCTGCAAAAATCGGCAAAATGTCGCCTGTTTTCTTTTTAAAAATCAAAATGTTGCATGAATTATAACCATTGCTCAAGTTAGAAGATGAAATTGTTTAAAAAATAAGCTATAATTGACGGGCTAGTGATATTTTTCTGTCGGAGGTATGAATGGAAATTTCAGGTTCAACAGGTTCATCAGGTTTACAGGCATTTCAAGCTGCTCAGCAGCGAGTTGAGCAGGCATCTAACGAGATTGCACAAAACCAGACCGCCAACCAGGCAATAGATAACCAATTACAGGTTCAAACTCAGAATCAGGCTGATACTCAAGCTCAGAGTAACACTGATTTACAAAGCAGCAATTCACAAATCGAAGCTCTACTTGAGTTACAGCAAGGGCGTACTCAAGCTGAAGCTGCGGCCAATGTGATTGAGACTGAAGATCAGGTTATTGGTAGTTTGCTTGACATCAGGGCTTAATTAATAATTTAGATTGGATCTAAAATGATTAACCTGCCTTTACAACAACCTATACCAACGGTTGCTTTTTCGCAGCAGCCTATACAGTCTTTGCGTGTAGATAACAGGCAGCTAAGGCCTGTACCACAACCTTCTCAGGTATTTCAAAGCAAAGCCAGCAAGTCTTCGACATCAGGTTCAGTCAATAACGTCCTAAATTCAGTTTCTATTTCAAGCAAGGTGGTTGGAGAGGCTGAAACTGTCAGGACAGCCTCTGGCGAATTGGTTTTGGTTGGCCAGCAAACCAATTCTTCGGAATCCAATGCTTTGCAAGATGTTTCTACAACAAATCAAAAGGATGCGGCAAGATCTGAACGGCAATCATCTGAAGCTGAGCAAGAAACAGCCGACCAAAGGCTTCGTGAAAGAGCTGAACAGGCTCAACAGACACAAGAGCAACAAATTATCCGAAACCTTTCATCTCGTGACCGCGAAGTTCGTGCTCATGAACAAGCCCATGCCACAGTTGGAGGGGCACTTGCAGGTGCACCTTCTTTTCAATTTACGCGGGGACCCAATGGCCAACTTTTTGCAGTTTCAGGTGAGGTTTCAATTAGTTCATCAACCACTTCTTCTGATCCTCAAGCCAAAATAGCCAATTTAGAAAAGGTGATCAGGGCTGCATTGGCTCCAGCACAACCCTCCGGCCAGGATATTCGAGTTGCAGCGAGTGCATCCGCTGCACTGGCAGAATTGAGGAGTTCATTAGCGGCAGAACAAAGCGAAGAATCATTAAAGTCAGATGGTAACAGTTCGCTTGAAAGTGATGAAGGTGATAACGCTACTGTCGATAGCTCCCAATCCAGTAGCGCTCAATTTGAAGTATCGCAAGTTTTAGCGTCAGCAACAGAAGAAGTATCCCCTTTTCGTCAAAACCTTGAAAGTCGTATTCAAAATAGTGGAGCTTTAATTCAACCCGAGCAAGAATCCTTAATAGGATTATCAGCCTAGCTTTTAGCTACTGCCCTGTCACCAATAATTTTTATTCTTCCTGTCAAAGATTTAAGGCCATTCGAGTCTGATTCTGCTAAACTGCATTTCATTTGTATGAATGAGTAACAATCTTGCCGAAAGTAATTAATAAACCCTTCCTTAAATGGGCTGGTGCTAAAACTCGGCTGACTCCTCGGATCTGCAAAGTCCTGCCTTCAGGTAATGTATTAATCGAACCTTTCATTGGTTCAGGAGCTGTTTTTCTAAATACGGATTACCCTCAATATATTTTGGCCGATATCAATCCAGATCTCATTAATTTGTATAAGATATTACAAAAAGAACAAGATAAGTTTATCAAATACGCCAGTAAATTTTTTACAACTAGTAGCAACAACTCTGAAGTGTATTATCAAAATAGAGAACTTTTTAATAAGACCAAACAGGGGGAAAAAAGAGCAGCATTGTTTATTTATCTCAACAGACATGGGTACAATGGTTTGTGCAGATATAACAAGTCGGGTCTTTATAATGTTCCATTTGGTCGCTACAAAAAACCATATTTCCCAGCAGAAGAGATGTCTTTTTTTGCTAAAAAATCTTCTAATGCAATATTTGTGTGTAAGGATTTTGCAGATGTGATGGAAGATTCAGTCGCTGGAGATGTGATTTATTGTGATCCACCTTATGTACCAGTGAGCGATACGTCTTTTTTTACCCAGTATGCTCATCAGGATTTTGCAATTCAATGTCAGCAGCGTTTAGTTGAACTAGCTAGAAAAATTTCGGCTAAAGGCACATCGGTAGTCATTTCTAACCACGATAATAAACTGACCAGAGAGCTCTATCAGGATGCAAAAATTGAAAGTTTCTTGGTGCAAAGATATATTTCTTGCAAAGGAAGCGAAAGGAAAAAAGCGAAGGAGCTTTTAGCTATAT
>JBFFIY010000296.1:0-2800 GCA_041556195.1 Enterobacterales bacterium | reverse complement strand
TTGGGTTTTTCAGATGATGCAAGCCATTACGATAGCTTATTACCCTAAACAGCCACCACATACGCTTGGGCTGGATGATAACAAGCAAAAAATTATTCGTTTGTTTGGTGATGAAGTAATGAAAATGTATGGTTTAGAAGACAAATAAATATCAATATTGGCTTACCCTTCGGGAGCTTCATTGGAAAACCAGTTCTTCGTTGTCGCTCTTGAAAATGACCAGTCAGAGCCTGCCCCGCGAGCGGAGTGAGTGCTTTGGGTATTCTCTACGAGCGACGCCTTGACCTGGATTCCCACTGAAGCTCTGAAATCCCGCATTTCCAGGTATCACGGGTATACATTCTAGTTTTCTACAGATATATACGCGTTCTACCAGAAGATTCATGTTTCGGTACTCAATCAGGGAACTTGAACTATAATCTAACCTGAGCATATGAAGATTCAACAGATTTATATAAAGAATATTTACCTGATAGTCATTATGGCTTTAGTTGCCATTGCCGTATTATGCTCATCAATTGTTATTCTATATAACGCAGGTTTTCAAGAAGAGCGTAGCCGTCTAATTGAAACAGCTCAAAGCTATGCTCGTTTGATTGGAGCTATAGCGCGTTTTGACCAGAAGCACTCAGGGCTGCACGCGTTTGAAGACACTCTTAGCCAGCTTAGGGAAGCACATGACAATTTCGAAGGGTTCGGAGAAACCGGTGAGTTTACACTTGCAACGCTTGAGAATAATCAAATTATCTTCTTATTAAGTCATCGGCATCAGGATTCAGCTAATCCACATCCCGTTGCCTTTGATAGTGAAAAAGCAGAGCCTATGAGACTTGCTCTGCAGGGTAAATCAGGCTCACTGGTTGGTCTTGATTATCGTGGAGAAACGGTGCTTGCTGCCTATGAGTCCATTGCTGAGTTCAATCTGGGCGTAGTTGCGAAAATTGATTTGAAAGAAATTCAGGCACCATTTTTTACGGCCGCATGGATTTCTTCGGTAATAGCTCTCTTTTTTGTTTTAATTGGAGCTTGGGCATTTCAGCGCATAACCAATCCTATGACCCGTCAAATTGAAAAAAGTGAACAGCTTTTTAGAGATACTTTTGAGCATGCCGCTATTGGTTTGACCCATGTCGCTCCAGATGGAACATGGATTCGTGTCAATCAGGCATTATGTGACATCATGGGTTATACAAGTGAAGAGCTGTTGCAAACTACATTTCAGGACATTACATATCCAGATGACCTGGAGAAAGATCTTTACCATATGGAGCAGGTTCTTGCCGGAGAGTTGAATACGCACTCACTGGAAAAACGCTACATAAGAAAAGATGGATCAATTGTTTCGACAATCTCAACTTATTCTCTTGTTCGCAACCGGGCTGGAAAGCCTGATTATTTTATCTCCGCAATCGAAGATATTAGTGAAAAAGTTAAACTTGAGCAGGAAATTATCAAGTCAAAAGAAAAGGCTGAAAAAGCGGAAGAGTTTATTATTCGCGCCCTGAATTCCCAAATAGACACCTTCTTTCTCTTTGATCCATCAACACAAAAGGCTATCCGCTGGAACAAGGCATTCACGAATATTTCTGGTTATACAGATGAAGAAGTGGCTGCTTTGCCTGCACCCGATTCTTATTATAGCTCTCAAGACTTGGACGCAGCCAGTAGTGCGACACAGTCTGTTCTTGAAGGAAATCCGATGAGTATTGAGATGGAACTCATCTGTAAAGATGGGCATAAGGTTCCTACAGAGTATCAAGCTTCACTGTTTAGTGATGAAAAAGGAACCTATAAATACTTGCTTTCAATTGGTCGCAACATTAGCGAAAGAAAAATAGCTGAGGAAAAAATTAAGCGTCTCAATAAAGATTTATCAAAGTTAGCGTTCCGAGATGGTTTGACTGGTTTGATAAATAGGCGAATGTTTGATGAAATGCTAGATAAAGAGTGGAGTCGAGCACAGCGAAATCACCAACCACTTTCACTAATGATGATAGATATAGATTATTTTAAAAATTATAACGATTACTATGGACATTTGCAGGGTGATGAATGTTTAAAACTTGTTGCTCAAGTATTAAGTAAGGTGCCAAAAAGATCGATGGATATAGTTGCCAGATATGGTGGCGAAGAGTTTGTTATTATTATTCCTGAAACAGGAGCAACACAAGCTATTCAGTTAGCTGAAAAGTGTTGTGAAATGGTTAGACGTCAGCAATTTCCGCATGAACAGTCAAAGGTAAGTGATGTGGTTACTATTAGCATTGGAATTAGCACTTTCACAACTTTTTCTGAGGCCCAGCCATCATTACTTATCGCTGCTGCAGATAAGTTGCTATATCAGGCGAAGGAAAATGGCCGCAACCGTGTTGAACATGATTGAGTTTTTGTTTCATTCAATCTACCAAACAAACTTTCACCCCCAAACTATGAAACTTAGAGTAAAGCGAAAAAACAAGCTCGGTGAATCCACTCAGAATAAAATTTAGCCCATCAAAACATTCACGAAATAGAAATATCTACTTTTACCTGGCCATTTTCAAAATAGACCAATTGCCTTTCTGTAATCGTGCTTCTATACCCGTGATACTTGGAAATGCAGGTTTCAGCAAGTCAAGAAGCGTCCATATTCGAGGCTTGAAGCTACCGCATCCTGCTGACGCCCCTTACCTACGTCCTGTAGGCAAAGCTTCCGCATCCTGCTCACGCCCCTTACCTACGTCCTGTAGGCAAAGCTTCCGCATCCTGCTCACGCCCCTTACCTACGTCCTGTAGGCAAAAGTGCAGTATTAGTTATTTA
>JBFFIY010000295.1:0-2801 GCA_041556195.1 Enterobacterales bacterium | reverse complement strand
TGGCGGCAGTCTGGTCAGCTCATACCAAGCAGGAATAGCATTATCTGAGATAGAAAAAACAGCATTAGACACCATGACAGAAGTCTGGCGTAATCGCTTATCAGATTTAAGCTGGTTCATGCGTTGCCTCAATGAACATATCGCAAAAATGGCCAATAAGGAAGACAAAAACAATTAAACAGACTGTCTACTAACAATTAAACTTGGCAAAGCCTGATCATTAACGCTTAATGGCAAAACAGCAAAAGTTGTTGAAGTATAAAATACGCTAAAAACAAATATTAATTTACGGAGCATTTTTTGGCCTCATATCTTATTAAAACCTGGAAACTCGAAACTCGATATCATTCCAGAACTTAAATTAACCTGAACTCATGATAAATTATATCAAATGAATATTTCCAGAGAAACGTACTCAGTATGGAATATTGGTTTTATTATCTTTATTTATGACTTACTTTTATTATAACGCACTATAGAATTTTGACCTGGCTCACAGTTAAAAAAAACGATTAAATATATATGGACTAACTCATATTGATTCGATATATTGAGTGCCGTAAGCTGCTTTATTTTTTAATTTTGGATAAATAATATACAACGAGGGATTTATGAATAAGCTTTCTTTACTTTACTTTACTTTACTTTACTTTTCTTTACATTACTTTTCTTAATAAATGTCAATGCAAATGCTGGAGATTTACATGTACTGGATGTACATTATTTGCAATGCGATAGCTGTCAATCTGATAGCAGTTTTCTTACCAAGGCCAGGGATAATGGACCCAATTATGGTGCTGGAACCTACTACGTTTTTAATGAATTATCAGAGATCATCAAAACCTATCAAATGAATAAAATGATAATAGAAGATGATGATGGAAGTGTTTTATTGATACGTTATCAGGCCATAGAACAAGCCACCAGTAACCTGACCATAGACGGATTTCAAAAATACTTACTTATCAAAAGTGGTAGTTTAGTTGTTGAGGCAACGGACATTGATCTCCCAGAAACATTCAGCTTCTATAATAATTACCCAGACCCTGAACTTATTCTACGAAATCATGTTAACATTGAGTTAGCAAAACCCGGGAGGCATGGGGGACTTCATGCGACAGCTGCACTGCTCAAAAAGGTTATCGGACATACCACAGACAACCATCAGGTAGTACTACAAAAAGAAGCTACTAATTATAAACTTCTAGTCGTATTTGATGCTACTGGAAATGTGGTTGAATTTAACTCAGCTCTGGTAACACCCGTCACAGATACCGCTGGACGCGTTTTATTTGTCAGACTTATTGGCAGTGATGTAACTATCTGTTTTGGATGTAATCTGGATGGTGAGGTTGTAATTACAGAAGGATAATCTAATCCTTAATAACTTTACTTGAAAATACTCAACAACATGAAAAAGCAGCTTACAATAATAACATTTCTGATAGGGGGTATCATTTTGATAACCCTCTATCTTGCCATTGATTGGTTTAACCTGAACTCAAAATCCGATGTTTCTAATGAGGCAGTAAACACCAATATAAAAACCGAATTAGTTACTTCCATAAATACCGCTCCAACTGATGTGACTCACATCCCAAAAACTCAGGTCAACCATAGCATTGAGAATATCGCTGGTTTATGGCGATTGCATGATAACCATAGCCAATCTTCCATTGATTTTCATTCAGGCATGTTTGCAAAAGAATTTGTTGAGCTTTATCTACCTCAAGCTGAGGCAGGAGATACTGAGGCGCAATATTATTTACATAGGATGTTATCTAAATGTCGAGTATTTAAAAAATTTATTTATGATAAGGCTCAGACATCACAATATACTGTTTCTAAAACCATCACAGATTTAAATATAATAGCCTACGAAAAAGGTATGCGCCTTCATGAACGATGCTTATCCGTTGTAAAAGAAAAAAAACTACTATCCAAAGAATATACGGATAATTGGTTAAAAACATCTGCTCAAGACGGCAATGTAAAAGCTATCATTGAAAGTCATGATCGCTCTATAAAAATTGATGAAACTAACTACAGTGGTTTTGATACCTTTACTGTAGAAGGGAAAGACTACCCCAAAATTTTAAATGACAAAATACATCCATTATTTGAGGATATATCCAGGGGACTTGAAAAAGCTCTTTTACTAAACTCTGCTGAAACGACACAATTACTCTTTGACAATTCTGACTCATTCCTTTATGAAAATCCAAAATATCGTACTCAGATGGCTATTTTGCTTGTTTCAGGTTGTACAGGCACAGGTTCTTGCAATGCAGGTGTTAGTTGTTTTATTCTTGGTGATAACTGTAAACCAACTACTACTTACCAGCAGACAGCCCAACAACTCGCACCAGATCTCAGCCCAGAAGAAATCAATAACCGCGCCTATAAATTAACTGAGCATATTATTAATGGTGAGCAAAATGTTTTATTTAAAAAACTACTGGAAAGCTTTTTAAGCAGGAAAGGGGATTAAATCATTTTTAACTGTTCTGAAGACCAATTAAACAGACTGTCTACTAAAAAAAGAAACAACCAACCAATTAAAGCCTCCATAAATAGACTGTCTGCTTGTTTTTGTCGCTCCTGCATTTTCTGCATACATCACATCCTGTGAATAAAAGGATACGACAACACCTGGATAAATCACACCAAGCAAATAATATATTAGTGATGGATGGTGATAATGCCAGCAGTCAAGGAATACCTTTTTATCTTAATGACTACCTAGAACTATTAGACTGGACTGGTTTTTGCGTCCTGCAAAACCAGCATACATTACATCC
>JBFFIY010000294.1:0-2825 GCA_041556195.1 Enterobacterales bacterium | reverse complement strand
GAATTTTGACTTTAACAAGTCAGCTCTAAAAATTGCACACCATTTCTAAAACAACTATTAAAAATTATAGAATTTATTTCAAATGATAATGTTTTCCTTGAAATTATTTTTTATAATCAAGGATGGGATGTCCTAGTATTTAGAAACGAGTGATTTACTATCCTTGTACTTGCTTAGACTAAACAATCTAGGGTAGGTTGTCAAAAAAGAAATGGGTGTCCAGTCAGGGGGCTCTGCACTTGTTATATGCTTTCTGGCTAATGAGATAGTAATGAGACATTTTTCGTAAACTCTTTTTCTATAGCCGAAATTCGCTGTTGAAAAAGCTGACCAGCATAGTTTCCTATATCAATGGTTTTGAGCATAAATTGCTTTTGCTTGGCTATAAATACTTTACCGTACTTTGAAGCTAACCATTCATTGATTTTGATAAGCTCTTCCTCTGAATAAGTTTCTTTTAGAGCTTCTATGTACTTTGCCTCTACATTTTCCCAAACATAGACCTTTTCAGCTACGCCTTTAGCTGTAACAATAAAGTTCTCAGTGAGTTTTATGGCCTCAGAGTTGCCAGCTATAGCAGGATTAGAAAGTAGCTGTTGTTTATATTGGTCTAATCGATCCAGCACATTACCTTTAGTAAGACTAAATGTTGTTTGTAAATCAGTCGCTTTCATATGAGCTAATGCAGCATCAGTATGGCTATCGGCCATCGCAACTGAAGAATACAAGATCGTAATTGATATGAGGATTTTTCTAATGATCATTTATTTCTCGATATTTGATTGGCATATAACGCCGCAATTTATGGCTGACAAAAATGGAGGCCGAAGGCCGGAGCTTTTGGCAGTCCATCAACATTGCTTTGTTAGCTTTCGTACTCAAAAGAAGATGCCTCAAAAACATCTGAAAAAAGTGCCAAAGCACTTTGCAGAGCAAGAATTGCTTCATTTTTCTTAACTGTCTCCTGGCCATATCGTACACCGGCTTTGCACTGTATATTGCTCAGAATAGGAGGCGGGATATTTAGCCCTACTGGTTTTAACTTATTTGCCAATTTCGATAGATCATGTATTTTATCAAAAGGTATGCCCTCTAAAGTTAGCTTGGCCTTCATTGTTTTCTCCGCAAACTGTAGAGACGCCCATTTTGAATTGTTGTAGTCTGGGTATTTGTGGAATATATTACTAACAGCAACATCATAATCGTTCATAGCCTGCGTCATAAACTCTACTTTACTCAGACCTCTTAAACTTTGAACAGCATTTAGCCCAAACATATACTCTTTCAGTAAGCCTTCCCTTTCAGTATCCGTAAGACTTGAAGCAATTTCCTGTGTAATATCTTTTACATGCCACAAAATATTAATATTTGGTATTTTTGAGCCATCGCCAGTAATTAAGTAAGCTTCCGTTTTGTTCAAATTATCGTTGATAGTAAAATTTATCTGCCCATAACAAAGTGGTAATTCAACTTCCCATGGTTCATTCTTTATCACTAATATGTAGCTTCCCGGCCCCATATTAGTTTTTATTCGGTCACCATACCTAGACTCATACCATCGGTGTACCTGAGTAAATAGAGCATTATTTGAAAAATCATTCTCGTCGGTATGATCTTCGATAACCATATCAAATCGACCTTTTGGATCAACTTTGTCTGCAAGTCTATCAAAGGCGTGCAAAGGCCGCTGATGAAAAAGCAAGTCACTAGCACTAATAACTCTGTCAATTTCTGTCAACAAAGTTAAAAAATTCTCTCGGCTTAACAACTGACCTCTCCTTTAAGCTAACGCCAAGTTTTGTGGTTTATCCACAACAACGATTTGTTAGAACTGACTTACTTTTGAATGTACATATATGAAAAGTCCCATGAGTTCGCATGTACAGTACAGCTCTCCAAATAAGCCAAGACTACCTCCAGTTCAGTAGAATAAGCCATCAATGCAACACTTGTAACCGTTGCAAAAAGGGGATGATTGCTACCAATCACTACCCTTTTTTGAGTTGTACCACATGCTGATGGGAGCCCATCAATATAGATATAAAATGCTCCTTCGCTTTCTGTATTATATGGGTTCCTAGAAACAGAGCTACTTAGTATTTTTGTAATTTTCCCTGTGACACCCTTTTCACTAACAGCCATACATTGCATTGACACAAGAAAACAAGCAAAAACCAGTAGAATATTTTTCATAAACAACTCCTCAATTGTTCTAACGATTAGTTTTGCAGATTTTAACAGAAGTGAAGCGCCTGTTAGAAATCTGCAACAACTTCTTGTTACAAGCTATTTTTCTAGCCTTAACCATTTTATATTTCCTGATACGGCTTTTAATTTTAACTGATTTCTCAAATCACTTCGTAAACTATTTATCAATGGATCTAGCTCAAAGGTTCCGTTACTTGCAACTTCATCCGCAAGACTTTTGGCTAAATCTACTTGTTCAATTGAACCAAACAATTGAATATCTGTAAGAAGATTTTCTAAAGCTAAATGTCGCTCATCATTTAGATCTCGATGAGAAACTTCATTGGCTAAAATTCGATACGCATTAATAAGATGCTCTATTGAAATATCCCGTCTCTTATTATCTACACTTCTCTGTGAAGTAAAATAATGTGCGATGACCCAGCCAACCGCAGCTAATGCAATGGTTGTAAATATTTTGAGATAGTCTATATCCATATAATTTTCTCTAAAGACTTGTAACAGCTGATTTTATCGCCGCCAGCGTCATATGCAATTTAGCTCCCAGCAATAATTATTTTTATCAATTTAATATAAGATAACCGATAACTCTTTTTCCATCAATCACTTATCACTAT
>JBFFIY010000293.1:0-2870 GCA_041556195.1 Enterobacterales bacterium | reverse complement strand
GTTACAAGTTACATCTCCTGATTTAATATCCAATAATGGCTATCTCAAATTAAATGCTCCTTCCATTCAAGATAGAAATTACTTTATTCAAACTCTCAAGACCAAAAGCACTTTTATAAGCAAAGTCATAAAAGGTAGAGCAGAAGAACACGATGATATTGTCGTGATTTCTACCCCTGTTTTTAATGATAACAATGTATTAGAAGGGCTTTTGGCAGCTTCGTTACGATTAAATAAGATAGGTGATTTAGTTGCTAACCAAATACTAAATAGTCAGCTTGCTGTTATTTTTGATAGCCAGGGAAATATCTTATATTCATCTGACTCAATAAAATCAGACAATGTTTCAGGTGATTTAATTTCAAACATTTATCAGGAAAAGCTTAATCAACCGTCAAACTCTACCCTCTCACCCCTACTGAGTTACTCCCTGTTTAAAACCTTATCACCAACAAACTGGAAATTGCTTTATATACAGCTTGCAAAACCGCAAATTATTCAAGCGAATATGATGAACCTTTTAATTGCAGTATTCTGTTTACTCATTATCAATATTTCTAATCGTCTGGCATACTCTCTCGCTCGAAAGATCTCGATTCCCATTGAGAAACTAAATGCCCAAACACGACTCATTGAACCCTCTGGCAAAGCATTACAGCTAAATTCAGAGTCCCATATTATCCCACATGAGATCTCAACCCTTATCCAGCATATTAATCACATGTTAGATGAATTAAATTCTGCACGTGAAAAGCTCCAATGTGCTATCGAAGAAAAAAATCAACTAAATGAATTATTAAAAGGTGATAATTTTAATTTAGATAAACTCATTACCGAAAGAACCAAACAACTTGCTAAAGCAAAACAAACTGCTGAAAAATTATCAGATTATAAAACCAGCTACCTTTCAACCATGAGCCATGAAATACGTACACCATTAAACGGCTTGCTAGGGTTATTAGAATTATTCGAAACTGACAATCTTACCCCTGAGCAAAAAGAACAACTTATCATCGTCAGACAATGTGGTGATTCACTAATCAATATTGTAAATGATATTCTTGATAATTCGAAAATTGATTCAGGAAAGATGTCTTTAACTGACTCAGAATTTTCTCCTGTAGAAATCTGCCAGGATCTGGTGGCATTATTTGGCTCGGTAGCACACAAAAAATCCCTTAAATTACAACTTGGTCCAGTAAGTCATATTAAGCAAAATATAATCAACGATAAATTCAGATTAAAACAAATTTTATCCAATTTAATTTCAAATGCCATCAAATTTACCAGCAAGGGCCATATTATGATTGAATTAGAAGTCATTTCAAATAAAGATGATAATTCTTCGATAAGGTTAACAGTCTCAGATACAGGTATAGGTATTGAGCCTGAGTTATTAGAACATATTTTTGAACCTTATTCTCAAGCTGATAAAAACATATCATCCAATTATGGTGGTACTGGGCTGGGCTTAACTATCTCTCACAAATTGGCTTTGGCCATGGGAGGCACTTTAACCGCAAATTCTATCTTTAAAGAGGGTTCACAATTCCATTTAGAATTACCCTATCAAAGCTCGCATTCAACCCCGACTATAAAAACAAGTAAGGCTGTATCAATAAAACCTCAACTCAAAGATCTTAAATGTTCTGATTTAGCAGCAAACCATATACTCATTGTGGAAGACAATCTCGTCAATCAGAAGATTTGCATGACTATTCTTAAAAAAATGGACATGCCCTTTCAAGTTGCTAACAATGGTCAGGAGGCTATTGATCTCTGTTTAAAAGAGTGTTTTGATGCCTTGTTGATGGATTGTCAAATGCCAGTCAAAGATGGTTACCAGGCTACTAGAGAAATTCGTGAGATTTCAGAGCATTATAAAACGATCCCTATTATCGCGGTAACCTCACATACAAGTAGTACGGAAATAGAAACTTGTCTGAATGCAGGAATGAGTGCTCATGTCGGCAAACCCTTTACAATAAAAGCACTTCAAAACGCTTTATACAAAGCTCTAAAAGACAAACAATAAAGGACCCGCTATTTTGTCAGAGAAAATCAATTGATAATCTTTCTGAAACTAGCTCAATAAGTTTTTCAGCCTCATCAAGATGATAAGGCACTGCAGGATAGGCACCCCAAACTGGTTCCGGCCAGGCCTGATCTTTTTTAAAGCGCACAATATGATGTAAGTGTAACTGTGAAACTTTATTACCAATAGCACCTATATTTAATTTATCTCCCTGATATTCTTCCATTAACCATTTTGATAAACAACTGGACTCACTGATTAATTGCTGTTGCTGTTCCTTTGTTAATTGATAAATTTCTGTAATAGCGAAAACCCTTGGAACTAAAATAAACCAGGGGTAATTTTCATCATTAACAAGCAATAGCCTGGATAACAAAAAGTCTCCTACAAAAAATGTATCTCTCTCTAAAACAGGATCTAATTGAAATTTAATGGCCAATTGATTTCCCTTATTTTATTTTCATGAACGAATTTTATTATTCACTCTTGGTTGATATTTTTTCAAACAGAACATGAATTTTTCAGGGGATAATGGGCGATCAAACAAATATCCCTGAAACAAATTACAACCTTTGCTGATTAACAATGTTTTTTGTTCTTTAATCTCTACACCTTCAGCCAAAACTTCTAAATTTAGAGCATTTCCAATTTCTATAATTGCGCCAACTATGGCTTGATCTACTGTATTAACAAGTAACTCTTTTACAAAACTATAATCAATTTTCAGAATATCAAGTGGAATATTTCTTAAATAATTCATAGAAGAGTATCCAGTTCCAAAATCATCTATAGCAACTTTAAAGCCTTTTTTACGCAAAGTATCCAATATTATTTT
>JBFFIY010000292.1:0-2906 GCA_041556195.1 Enterobacterales bacterium | reverse complement strand
TATTATCAGGTATGCCATCTTGGTAGAAGTTATCGTGCCTGACTATAAATTACTTTAGGCTGAAATATGTGAATAACAGTTAAATAAGAATTTATTATTTATAAATTGATTAAACCACAATAACCTGATGCGGAGTGTGGGATACAAGATTGATTATAAAGCCACACATTTTGCGGCAAATCGGTCAGGTTATTTTCACTACACCTTGTTGCCCCACAGATATAATACAAACTCAGATAGTTCGGGTCAGGCTGAAATCGTAGGTGATGATTTAATCTCTTGGGGTTTTATTCCCCGCCGCAAGCGGTGGGGAATAAAACCCCAAGAGATTTAAATGAAAACAATGGTGTGTGTAATGGTCCCGCCATTGATTGGAACAAAAATGGAGTGCACATTACGCATGCACAGGATGATCAGACCTATGGCTAGAAAACTCAGCCATTGGGAGAGGCCTGGTTCTCCTGCCTGAGCTCATTTGGCTCACCCCGTGCGAAAGGCAAATTACCACTTAAGCGGTACATGAGTGCCACAAAAATAACGATCAGACCAAGCTTACCTGACGCGATCCAAAGCATAGAAGTGAGTGAGAAAGGCATTTTCGAAACAATCTCATGTAGATTCGGAATGGCACCGAAAGGATCGTTAGCACCTTTTGACGGTGCGATAACGATTTCACCATCTTGTGAGCTGATCTTGTCGAGTTGGTTAATGGTTACAAAGTTGCCTGCACTGATGCTATGAACGCCAGAGCCAGAAATGATTTTGAGGTTGCTGATCGTGACCCTGCCGCCTCCTTCGATTAGCGATTTAATACCAATCAACTCATATCGCCCAGCTCTCAATGGAAAACTGGCGGACTGGCTGGTGTCGGCCTTCGGAAAATTCAATGCCCAGCCAGGGTCAGTCAACACGCCGTCTTTCGTGTATAAGACTTTCAATATTCCTGGTTGCGTACTGTGGGCATCTAAGACAAGCAAGCCTGAAGGTTCTTTTCGCATCTCGCCATAAGAGAGTGCCAACACACTAATGCACCCAGCAGAAAAACAAACCAGGCGCGCATGTCAATATTGCCATTTTTAAATGGTGAAAGTGCCATGTTATTTTATTAGCACGAAATAAAATTCGATATTTTCTTCCCCTGGAAGAGTGGCATGAGCGAAATCTACTGTCCACTCTGTCTTTCTAACATGCCAATCGACCAGCTTCTCAAATGATTCAAAAGTCCATGTATGGTAGTGTAGATCGCCACCTTCAGCTTGTTTCTGCGCAGCATAATCATCAAGCTTTGCATCTGATGGTATCTCGAAAGCCTTTGTGTAGAACTCTTCATAATGTTCGAGGTCTCGCTCACGCGAAGGTGTTTCATAGTCTTCAATTAGATGATCAAGGGTTGTAAGTACACGTTTGCTGTCAAAAGTCTTGGTCATATCAGGGACAACCAGGACCAATGTTCCTCCAGGTTTTAGTGCTCTATAGCACGAATCAATTGCTGCGATAGGATTGTTAGTATGTTCAATTACATGACATGCAACGATGAAATCTAATGACGAATCTGGTATACCAGCTAAAGTTTTTATATCGGTGACGTAATCAGGGCTAATGAGATCGTGTGCCTGTTGACCAGGGTACATGGTATTCTTCAATGATTCATATGAAAACATGTCCGCAAAACGAACCTTACACTCAAGTGGCACAGGAAAAGGTGATGCACCAGCACCAAACTCAACACCTGTGCCGTAAAGACGTGAGGCTGCAATCTCTCGAATATCAACACTAGATTGATCTGGTTTTCCCAAATCTGATTTATTGTAAATAGGTGCTATTCCACCGTTTAGAAAGCAATACAGAATTCCAGGTTCCACATCAAAGATATCAGTAAACCAGTTGAAGCCATTTCGTTTCAGCCATTCACCATCTCTAACCCAATGTCTATACCCTCTTTCAACATAAAAAACTTTATCTCCAAACTCAGATAGTGGCGAGCGTAGAAGTACTCCTGGCAAAGATTTTTCCATTTTCAAATTACTCATATTTGTAGATTTTGAATGTTTCATAAATATTATACGTGTTAGTCTTGCAAGCCTAGACAACATAAAATTTATCAGGCCGCCGGGTCAGGCTTACACTGAGCGAACACGTTTGTAAAAACTAGATAACTTATTATCAATATTTTTAGAGGTCATTTTAATGACTACGGTTCTTCTGGAATAGCATTGAAATCAGTGCAATTGATTTCGATGACTTCATTATCTTGATAACCATTCTTTGCTAACCAAGCACCATCGGGAATCCAGCTACGTTTACCATTTTTGACAAGATACCAGCCGTCGTCTTTACCACGGTTAGCGGCAGGTTGGCGGACAATTTTCCCTTCATACTTAAGCTTAGCGAGTTGAGATTTTAGAGCATTGATCTCAGTTTGCTTCGGATCAAGGCTTGTTTCTCGAGCCAAGTCCCTAATCTTTTCCCAGCTGCGCACTACCTGATCGCGGTCATTGCATGGCCGTAACCCTATGAAGAACTCGTGCTCGCCGTAGGCCGTATCGTGAAACTGCACGCACTCCATATCGATTAGACCATCATATGCGAGCCGAGCGAATAAATTTCCAAGTGAACGTGGCGTAAACACCCAACAATGGACATCGATATATTTTCCATTAATTGACTCTCTCGCAAGATCCAATGCTGATGGAATACTGGTTTTACAATCGAGCACACTTACATCCAGTAAATTATCCCATGCTGCAACTCGATCTATATCGACGTACTTAACAACACACCGTCTAAAGACGGTGGGTTAACATTAAGGACTGAAAGTCCATTTTTGACCGGCAAAGCCGGTTGATTTACTATTCCACATCAAAGTAATCATTTGGGTTCTTTTCAAAGTGATGCTCTAAGTATTC
>JBFFIY010000291.1:0-2923 GCA_041556195.1 Enterobacterales bacterium | reverse complement strand
TTATGAAAACGGATGAAGTTCAAAACCCACCCAACATAAGTTTTCTCTGTGGAATAGGCCAAGTTTCGAGAACTTATAAATAACCTCAATTGATCAATAAATCTAGTTGAATTATGGTTAACTGCGATAGGAGTGTCTTTCAAGATAAAATCCCTCTTTATTTAGCTATTCATTATAGTAGTATTTGTATGGCTAGTTATCAAGTGATTTCCTCAGGGTTTTAGGAATCATTCCCATTTTCCCAATGGATTTAACTTGAAATTCAGTTATCTATTTGAAATATATGATATTGTTTTGAGAAAAGATTGATTTTTATAAATGCAAATTTTTGGAAAAAGTAGGAATGATTCCTGAAATGCCTAAATCCACTTTGTATAAATTGTAATAAGTCATTGTTTTAATATCAAATTTCGACTAAATTACAGTTTCAAGAAACTGTAAAGTGGGAATAGTGATTGTGAGAATCATTCCCAAAACTAAGCTGTTATACATCATAGGAGTATGTGCATATGGAATGGATTGCGGAAAATAAAGACTGGCTTTTTAGTGGGGTTGCTATTGCCATACCTATTGCGATCATCGGATGGTTCATTTCTTCTCGAAGAAACAAGCAAGTTCAAAAAGGTGGTGATAACTCAACCAATATACAAGTCGGTGGAAATTTAAGTTTGGGTGGTAAAAAGGATGATGAGTAGGCAGAGCCAAAAAGGTGGTGATAACTCGACGAATATCCAAGCTGAGAATATGGTGATGCAACTTGGTATTGATGAAAAGCGTGCACGTGAGGTTTTTCAGGAAATGAACTTGCAGTTGAGAAAGGAATATACCCAAGAAGCATTAGAAATTGCAAACTCAAGAGTTTCAGAATTCGAAAATAGTCTCATGCCTAAAATGGAACAGGTCGATGGTGCATTAGAGGCTTTTGCAGATCCAAGTTTCCAACTGCTAGTTATTGAAGCTCAGAAAACGGCAGCATCAACTGAAAGAACCGCTGACTACGACTTATTATCCGAATTACTTGTTCATAGGTTTCAAAAAGGTGAAAACCGTATTGCTCGTGCTGGTATTAGCCTTGCGGTGGGAATTGTAGATAAAGTTGCCGATGACGCTTTACTTGGTTTAACTGTAGCTCATGCAGTTAATAGTTTCTTTCCAGTAACTGGTAATATTAATCAAGGATTAGATGTACTTAATGACTTATTCGGGAAGATTCTTTGCGGTGAACTACCTGTAGGCCAAGAGTGGCTAGATCATCTGGATATATTGAGCGCAGTAAGATTAAATTCATTTGGTAGCCTAAAAAAGATTCAACAGTATTACCCTGAAATTTTATCTGGTTACACTGATGTAGGAATTGAAAAAAATTCCGATAGTTATACAAAGGCAATTGAAATACTAAATTCAAATCAGTTACCTCTAGATTTGCTAACCGACCATAGTTTCAATGCTGGCTTTCAAAGGCTTATAGTTTCTAATAGAAGACAGATTGAATCTATCACATTGCATCAGCGGGTTTTACACGAGGGGCAATTAGTTCTTGTTCCGGTAGAATTAACTAAAGAGCAGATTAATGCTATTAACTCTGTATATGATCTTTATTCTCAAGACGGAACTCTAAAGCAAAAAAATATCGAGTCGTTCATGGCTGAATGGGATAAAAGACAAAGCTTAAAGGTTTTAAAAGAGTGGTGGGATAACATACCAACACTTCTGACAATAACTTCTGCAGGAAAGGTTCTAGCTCACTCAAATGCTCAAAGGTGTGACAATAAATTACCACCACTAAACTAAGTGTCGAGCAATGATGTATAACAAGCTGTTAAACAAGGACAAAAAACAGTTGGTTTTGCTCCTTCGTCGCTAATTTTAACCAACTATTTTTTGCCTGTTAACAGGGCGTTAAAATTATCTAAAGGGAACGTATGGATATTAAAGTAGTAGTGGCATTGATGGGCTTAGGTGGTGTTTGTGCTAGCGCTCTTGTTCAGTACTACCTTGGTCGACAAAGTGAAAAAAATAAGAAGGTAGTCGAGATACGTTCGCAAGCTTACTTAGATTTGGTTAATGTTGTCTCAGAGATAGCAAGTTCAGCAAAACATGATGAACAACGGAATCTCGAACAGCTACAAAAACTGACTCAAGCAAAATCGAGGGTGGTTCTAATTGGTAGCGACAATGTCGTGAAGGAGCTACATGGCTTCTTTACTGAATTTGGCGTTTTGAATTCAGAGAAGTCATTCGATGCCTTTAGCAAAATAGTTGCAGAAATGCGTATAGATCTTTCTGGCAAAAGTACTCTAGCAAGTAATATTCTTGCTGAGTCGTTGTTCGGTAAAGGATCTTAATAGAAAACCTAAGAATGCCCTAGCTTTAACTAGGGCATCCACTTGAAAAATACTCCGATCGCCAATTTGTGTTTCCATTTCATTACAACACAAATTGACTCACTCCGTTTTTTCAAGTGATGGCGAGCGTTAAGGCAAAGAGTTAATATGAGAATAAGTGCCATGTTCCTAGTTATACTACTATTTACTTACAATGCTTTTGCTGCGTGGAATTACTACGATGCTTTACGTATTTGGGATAAATACAAATCAGAGATGAAAAATGAGAATCTGAATAATCAACTTAGAAATGCACATTTTAGCGCACTTGATAAATGTAAAAATGAAATAAAAGATAAAAAAATCAAAATAAGATCTATTATAAAAGTTAACAGTAACGGCAGAGTTTTTGACGCTTGGACAAATACGCCATGGTTCACTGAAAATAATGAATTTCAACAATGTTACCTCAATTATCTTAGAGAAATGACCTTTGACAAACATAGTAAAGAATTTTATTTGTTTAGTACTGAACTGCCTTAATCGGGTAGCCGGAGGTCTCTAACCTCCAGCCCCCACAACACCCTGCATGCGGGTCC
>JBFFIY010000290.1:0-2928 GCA_041556195.1 Enterobacterales bacterium | reverse complement strand
GAAGCCGTTACTGCATACACTCCTCCACGACTTTTTCCTATACGATAGACCAGTTTCACCAGAAGCCTTCCGGTGATCATTAGTATGGCCATAAGAACACTTAATCCCACCACCATGGTGATCCATAACTTCCAGTTTTCACTCCAGTACCAGGCGATTCCAGCCACCAGAAAAATTCCAGGTAACCAGTGTAGTAAAGGAATTTTTGCACCATGAATGTCCGAACGTAGTACTGTTAATGGTGATTGGTTAATGGTATTGAGAATAACAGGATAAAGAAATGTTGCGACCAAACCTAGTCCCGTGACAAATGGTGATAGCAGTGTTTTTAAACCAATTTGTTGCACACCAAGTGGAATTGAATCCGCCACTAAATTTAATACCCAACTACTTAACCCCAGTCCTAAGAGAATACCAACAGCAGTACCAATAACAGCAATAACCAGCAATAATATGGAATATTGAGATAAAAGTTGCTTTCTGCTCGCCCCTAAACAACGCCATAAAGCCACACGTTGCCGTTGTTGCTGAGAAAAACGATAACCAGCCATCGCCAGAGAAGCAGTTCCCATTAGTAGAGCAATCAGCGTCGAAATACCTAAAAAATTTCTGATACGTTTAAGTAATCTTCCTGATGACTCTTGTGAAGAAGGATCTCTCCAGGATCTGGCGCTATCCAGTTTCGGCTCTAACCACTGATGCATATTTTCAAGATTATTCTCTGAACCTGACAATAACCAGCGATATGACACACGACTACCTGGGCGAACCAAACCTGTCGAATCAAGATCTTTCAAGTGCATTAAAGCTCTTGGTGCTAACCCCACCAAACCAGAGACATCACCAGGCTCACGCACAATAATGGCTGAAATAGTCAAAGGTTGTTTACCAACTGTTATGGTTTGCCCCACATCCACTTTTAGTACTTGAGCAATTTTAGGGGATATCCAGATCTGACCTGGTTGTGGGTGTTGGGCGGGTTTTCCTCGAGTAACAGCTAAAGATGGCGCAATCAGGACCTCTCCTTTTATGGGATAGGTATCTTCAACAACCAGTAAGCTTGATAACTGGAATGCCTCTTCACTGGCCAACATGCTACCTAATTCAATTACCTGAGTTGATTGAATATCCAGTAGTTGAGATTGTAATACCCAGTCATTGGGGATAGCTCTATTTCTTAAAACTTCACGATCTGATCCCACTAATAAAGAAACCTGATTACCCAAACTGGACTCCAACTGACCAAAAATACGCTCACTGGCGGCAAAACTGGCCACCACTAAAATCAGTGTCAATAAAAATAAACGGAGTTGACCAGTACGCCAAATATCTCGGATCAATAAATTGATATTAAGGATATTGTTCTTGCCTGGACTCAGCTTATTACTCATGAACAACACCTTTCACTGGTTGGATGTACTCCGTTAACTCACCTTCATCAAGCACCAAACGACGATTACATTGGGCAGCTAAACTGGTGTCATGTGTCACCAAAACCAGGGTAGTATTAGTTTGTTGATTAAGATGAAAAAGTAACTCGATTATTTGTTGTCCTGTGTGCTGATCAAGATTTCCAGTCGGTTCATCAGCAAAAAGAATGGCTGGTTCTGTGACAAAGGCTCTTGCCAAGGCAACTCTTTGCTGTTCTCCTCCTGATAATTGAGCTGGAAGATGATGCAAGCGATGTTCTAATCCCACTTTTACCAGATATTCTCTGGCACGTTTTTCGATCATACTTCCAGAGTTGATCTCAAGTGGCAGCATGACATTTTCAAGAGCGCTCAATCCTGGTACCAGGTAGAAATTTTGAAAAACAAATCCCACCATTTCAGCTCTCACTGCTGCTCTTTGATCGTGACTCAACGATGACAGATCATGTCCGCCTAAATGGATCTTACCCTGACTGCTGGTATCAAGCCCGGCCATCAATCCCAATAAAGTAGACTTACCAGAGCCAGAGGCTCCAAGTATAGCCACCGACTCTCCTGACTCAATTGAAAAAGTCACTTGTTTCAGAATTTCTAGATGCTCACGGCCTGAATCGACCCATTTACCCACTTGATTAACTTCAATGATAGACACTGATCTTTCCTTATAACTTCAATTATGTATACAATTAACTAATTTTAACCCAGATAGAATACCCTATATGACTCGTTCAATTTGTATTTTTTTGTTAGCAATTTTTTCAAATCTGGTTGCCCTGCCAACGGCAAATTCATCTGAAGATAAAACCTTGTTGGTAGTAGGAGACAGCTTAAGTGCCGCTTATGGTTTACCTCCAAATACGGGTTGGGTCGATTTATTAACAGAAAAGCTCTCAAAAGAAACCTCCTGGAAAGTAAAAAATGCCAGTATTAGCGGTGAAACAACTGATGGTGGAGCCAGACGTATTGCTCAGTTATTAAGCTCCCACCAACCTTCAGTGGTACTCATTGAACTTGGTGGAAATGATGGTTTACGCGGATTCCCTCCCAATGTCAGCTATAAAAATCTGGAAGATATTATCAAAAAATCTCAAACTTCAGGTGCTAAAGTTATTTTAGCAGGCATCCATTTACCCCCCAATTACGGGCAAAAATATGAACAGATGTTCTATGGCAATTACCTGAAATTACAAGAAAAGTATAAAGTGGCATTGATTCCATTCATTCTGGAAAATATAGGAGAGAAGGCTGAACTCATGCAAAAAGATGGAATACATCCTAACCTGACCGCTCAACCAATGATACTTGACAATGTCTGGCCTTACCTTGAGCCTTTGCTTGATTGAGATTTTTCATAGATTCCGTGGTAAACTTCTATAAAATCGTATTCGAAATAGCAACTTTAGAAGTTTATAAACTATACTTTTTTCTGCAACGGAACAGCTTCTTCAAACAAAGTCGTTATTTTGGACAAACCTCAAAACCAGGAGCTAAGATGGCT
>JBFFIY010000289.1:0-2962 GCA_041556195.1 Enterobacterales bacterium | reverse complement strand
TTTGCGAAATTGCATACTATAGAGATCAGGAAACTTGATAGATTCAGAGCTGTCGGTGGTAGAGGTTGTTTCAATGGCTAGCTGTTTTCCCAGATAGTTGGATATAGCCGCATCATATCGAGCAGTGTGTCCAAAGGTTTTTACTGCGAGCTGAAATCTTTGAGCCAGAGTTAAACCACCTTCTTTTTCAATGGCTTCAACGACCATTTGAAAATCATCATTGTCAACGACTACCGCAACATCATTATGATTTTTAGCGGCGGCTCTAAGCATAGTTGGTCCGCCAATATCAATGTTTTCTATAGCATTTTCGCGGGTGCAGTCTGCTGTAGCAATGGTTTGTTCAAAAGGGTATAAATTTACCACTAAAAGATCAATGGCTTGAATTCCATGTTGTTCCATTACTGCATCATCCGTTCCGCGGCGGCCAAGAATACCGCCATGTATTTTAGGATGCAGAGTTTTTAAGCGTCCATCCATCATTTCTGGAAATCCGGTATAGCCGGATACTTCTGTGACATTAATACCCTGTTGTTCTAATAATTTGGCGGTGCCGCCTGTGGACAATATCTCAATGCCCCTGGCTTGAAGTTGAGAGGCAAAATCCACCACGCCTGATTTATCCGATACACTAATTAATGCTCTTCGGATCTGACGAACTTCAGACATTCAATTCCCCTTAATGAATAACTTAATTTTTTATATACTCAAGCTGGTTGGACTGAGAAAACTTGAATAAGTGTTAGCTTGGATATGAGTAGATATAGGATCGCTTTTTTCTCGCTATTCGTAACTCTACCGTCTAACTTTGGGTTAGTGGTTGATCGGATAGCGAGAAAAAATTGATCCTGTTTAACTAGTTCAATCCGTATGTTTTTAATTTTTTTCTTAGAGTTCCACGATTCAAACCCAGTAGTTTAGAGGCCTGAGTCTGGTTACCGCGAGTGTAATCCATCACAGCTTCCATAAGGGGAGATTCGATCTCTGCGAGAACCAGCTCATATAATCCCGTTACAGGTAATCCGTCTAATTGTTGGAAATAATTTTTTAAAGAACTCTCAACACAGTTACGAAGTGTTGGTTGAGTGCCTTCTTCGTTTTCACTGTGAAATTTTTCGGTAGTTTCCAAAACAGCCATTGTTATTGTGCCTTCTTTTGTTATGTTAGTTTGAGTGATATTAGCTTGAGTTATGTTAACTAGCATTTGCCAGCTTGTTACGATTAAAATTTTGGTATAAAAAATCTAACTGATTAACTGGACAGTTAATCTTATTAAAACTTGTACGAATTTCTGCGCCTTGAGGATGGTTTTTTAAATACCAGCCCACATGTTTTCGGGCAATCCTAAGGCCTGATAGTTCACCATAAAATTGGTGTAGTGCTTTTACATGCTCCAATAAAATTTGGCCAATTTGTGAAAGTTCAGGTAAAGGGAGGATTTCCCCTGTTTGCAAATAATGATTGATCTCCCTAAATATCCAGGGTCTTCCCTGTGCTGCGCGGCCTATCATGATGGCATCTGCTGCAGTAAAATCCAATATCTTTTTGGCCTGTTCAGGTGATGTTATATCACCATTAGCGATAACAGGAATTTGCACGAGCTTTTTAACCTTCGCAATAGTGTCATATTCTGCTGTACCCTCAAAGCGACAGGCCCTTGTTCTGCCGTGAATTGACAAGGCTTTAATGCCAGCATCCTGTGCTATTTGGGCAATTTGTTCCGCATTTCGGTTAGTTAAATCCGGGCCGGTTCTAATCTTAAGTGTCACGGGTATTTTTACAGCCTCACTGACCTTCTCTAAAATTGCCTGTACTTTTTGAGGATCAGAAAGCAGTGCTGAACCAGCTGCTTTAAGGCATACTTTTTTGGCTGGGCATCCCATATTGATATCAATGATCTGAGCACCACGTTTTTCATTAAACTGTGCCGCCTGGGCTAGCATTTGGGGATCTGAACCGGCAATTTGTACCCAGCGAACACCGAGTTCGTCCGTATGATCCATTCTTTTAAGGCTTTTGTTAGTATTCCATAGAGAAGGATCAGCGGTTAACATTTCTGAAATTGCTATGGCGGCACCAAATTTCATGCATAACTTTCTAAATGGCAAATCGGTTACACCGGCCATAGGTGCCAAAATGACGGGGTTATCAAGTAAGTGAGGACCTATTTGCATAAAATTAGAGTGGGATAATTAGCCGGCTTTTAATTTAGGAGGGAGATTTTACTCTCAACTGGCTCAGGGGGGAAGCCTATTTGATGAAATAATAGGCAATTTTGAGGTTTCATGGTGTTTTTGTTAATGGTTCATGGACAAAATTAATTTCGTATCCTGAAAAATTAGCCACATCCAGTTTTAGCACTATGGCAATATGGATCGGTTTGCCTGAGGGCATCAAGCTATTGTGAAAGCCTTTCGATAGGTAGTTTTCTTTATCAATGAGAGTTTCAGCCAGGATTTCTCCAGCAACACCATTTAGCCTCAGGTGCAATTTAGGGTATGGTTGAGAAAACTCAGCCAGATTTTGCACCAATAAATCAAATTGCCATTGATCGCTACTCTGTGGTTTTTTTAATAAGGCTTGTTTTAAAATTTCAATTTTATCTAGTGCTGTCAAAGGTGGAAGTTGACAGGATAAGACATAGCAAACTTTATTCATCCAATTTCGATGTTCAGGTGTGTTTGTCCAGGAATCCCAACGGAAATAGATAAATTGGATGGCGATTAAAGGAGATAACAGTAGCGCTATAAGGAGTAACTTTCGATTTAACATAATTCGGTTTTTGTTATGTGACGAAAGCAAATCAGCCATTTCCTGATAATCATCTTCTGCTTCTTGTTCAAGCAGATTGTTGCTCACGTCTTCACCTACTAACAATTCAGTGGTGGTAACTTCTTCATCAGAAATTGTTGATTTTGATGTTTTTTCAGTATTTTCAAAGAACTCTTCAGAAGCTTCAGGG
>JBFFIY010000288.1:0-2968 GCA_041556195.1 Enterobacterales bacterium | reverse complement strand
GTGATAACTCTTCTCGGCACCTCAAAAACCGTTATCGGTTTCATCCATAAATTACGCTCAGCCTGGTTAATCTCTTTTAATAAGCCCTGTACTGATTGAAGTGCATGATTGGGTAGTTTTTTGCTGGTTTTTTCTGGCAAAACAATTGACGTGGCCAAATTCTGGCTTTGGCGTAAAAACTTTGCCAGTGCCAGAACCTGCTCGCTGCGGGTAAAGACGTCGGAAGGTGTTATCCCTCTCAACCCAAAAGATTCATCCAATGCAATAGAAATCTCTGTCAGTTTCCCATAAACATCACTGGGCGTTTTCCCACTAACGGCTTTTAAAGGCTTATCTTGTGCAACCTCGTATTTTGCATGTAACTCAGATAACTCATAACCTAAACGAGTTACCGCCATGAAGACCTCATCCGTTGTAATATCACGGCCAACAAAACGACTGACTGGAATTTCCCCCGTTTTAGCAATATTTTTTCGATACCTGTTAATCTTGTCGAGAATCTCGGTTGCTTTTTGTAAAACATGGCGCGGTTCATACTCAGTTTCAATCACAACTTTTGGCCAGGGAGAACTTACACCACTTTGCTCCCTCAAAAAACGAACTCTTTGCTCTAGCAGCAGTGCCTGGGCAAATACATCGTCTGGCATTTTCTGTCTTGAAGTGGCAGCGCAACTTATTGAGCTAGAAAAAAACAAGGATAAAACACATGTAATCGCGAATAGGATCGTATTTTTGAGAGGGGTTATTGCTATATTCATCATATTAGTACGCATTTATCTGTGACTACGCCACTTACGTCAAATTTGATGTAATCATTAATTATTATATATAACTATATGTTAAATTTAGGCAAAATCAAGCAAGAAGCCAAATAACATTCGGAAATATTTACAGTTTATCTTTTTTCCTGGAACTAGCAGTGCAACTCCGTTTAAATAAACATTAACATTTTTGGTTATTTTCACGCTCAATTTTAAAATGTGTCTATACTTTAAACCGCGTCTGCTGTTTTATGATGCCTGTTTTTTAGTGACCCGTAGTTAAAAATCATAAGAATCGGAGTGCTATTTGAATTATAGAGGTTTTTTTGCGTTTCTGTTAATCATAGCGCCTTCAACACTATTGGCATTTGAAGAACTCTCTGATCCGCCTGAAACAAACCCACAACAAGAAAGTCAGGATGAAAATATAACCTCACCTGAGAAAGATGTTTCATCCAAAAAAAACTTAAGTGGTAGACAGGCTGTTCACGAATCTGCTCTGCAATTAGCCAACTGGATCGATAACTATTTTGGAGAAGATGAGGGGTTAGAGACTGCCTCTTATGATTATTTAAGGTTAGTAAATAGAGTAAGTTGGCGCGAAGGTGAGAGCATTAATTATAGTCCTCGTGTTCAGGCTAAATTTCATTTGCCAAAAATTAATAAAAAATTAAGCCTGTTTCTTTCCGACACCAATGATTTAAGCAATGAACAATTTGCCAATAATCAAAGCAACAATCTTTTGTTTGATAAAAATGATGACCATCAGGCTACAGCTGCACTAAATTATGATTCGGACACATATAGGGGATCTAAATTTAGCCATCGAATTGGCTTGAATTCTTCTCTCCAGCTTTTTGCTTTAACAAAACACACCTTGCCACTTTATGAAGATGAAAAACTTCGTATTACAAACCGTAATTATCTTTTTTGGAAGGACGAAGAGGGATTAGGTGTTAACCCTAAAATAGAGTTGGATAGAGTCATGGATGAGAATACGCTTTTTCGTTGGAAGTATTCCATTTTACGTTCAGAAAAAAGTGAAGGCAACGAATGGAATAATCGCTTTTCTTTGGTGAAAAACCTGACTTCTACCAGTTGGGTATCTTATGACATGGATATTAATGGTGCAACTGAACAACAGCATGATGTTGAAACTTATCGCCTGGCATTACGTTACCGCTGGCAAATGGATATTAAATGGTTGTATTTTGAAATAGAGCCGGAACTTTTATGGCAACGCGAGCTGGAATCAATTGAAAGGAATTTTATTCCGGGGTTAATTTTAAGGTTAGAAGTTCAGTTTACTGATTGATATAATCTCCTCTACCATCAAAGATAACTATTATTGAAAAAAGTTTTACTAAATTATTTTTTGACTCTCTCCAACAAATCGTCATCTAATTTTATGGGTTTCAGGATTATGTCAACTTG
Source organism: Enterobacterales bacterium (assembly GCA_041556195.1). GTDB lineage: Bacteria > Pseudomonadota > Gammaproteobacteria > Enterobacterales > 21-14-all-40-8. The sequence goes on along the minus strand of JBFFIY010000288.1, from coordinate 773 downwards.
CGCTAACTGCAATAATTCAATGTCATCTCATTCACATTTTTGTGCTATTTGCGGCCAAAGTGTGATCAGTTTTCAAAGACCGATAAAACCTGTTTTAATGGAAATGATTCATGAAACATTAGATATTGATGGACGTCTTTTTTTAACTTTAAAAACGTTAATTTTAAAACCTGGATTACTCAGTCTGGAATATAACCAGGGTAAAAGGATGAAATATACTCCTCCCTTACGCATGTATCTGGTTATCAGTATTTTATTTTTTCTATTTATATCTCTCCTACCTGATAGCACATTCGATGTAAACAGAAATGCCGCTTCAAATTCTGAATATTATCCAAAAATAATGTTTCTTGTTCTTCCCTTTTTTGCAGCGATTTTACAATTAATGTATAAACAAACTTTTTATCTGTCTAATTTGGTTTTTTCCATTCATCTTCATTGTATGGCTTTTATTGTATTTATGATTACGTTTCCATTAGAAGCAATTGAAAAAATACACCCGATTTTTCTGATTCTGCAAATACCCCTGTTACTATATCTTTTTAGCTATTTTGCTTTTTCCCTGAAAAGATATTATGCACAATCCTGGCCAATCACATTAATCAAATTCATATCACTCATATTTATCTATATTTTTGTTGTCGGCTCAGCATTTGTCGCAATTTTGAAAATGACTGCTTAACCTTTTTTTATTAAAGTACGATCATCGGGAAATTTTATGCCTGCTAATATTGAATTTCTTCCTTGCGCTCCTTCATACGATGAAAGTTGTG
>JBFFIY010000287.1:0-2986 GCA_041556195.1 Enterobacterales bacterium | reverse complement strand
ATTATCAGGAATGCCGATTCGGTAGAATTGGCTGTGGCTGTTCTAAATTATTTCAGACTGATTTCAGACAGGATTGTCTTCAAGATGATTGATTGCCAACTGAAACTTTAATTCTTGAAAATTTGGTGCGGAGTGTGGGTTAAAAAAATAACGACCACCTATACTGCCCTCATAAAAAGAAAAATTGAGATAGGGGATTTGGCGCGGTTCTGCAACATGGTTAGCAACAGCGATTCTTGAATTGGATAAAAGATTTCCTATCATGGCCGTACAATGATATTCGTCAATCAAACGGTTAGCTGCGGGAACAGAAGTCTCGGGTGCACTGCCATCATCAATAATGATTAATTCGAGTTTCTGGCCTAAAATACCTCCATTGTCATTAACCTCCTGACAGGCAATTTTTCCCGCCCAGGAAATTTCCTGACCGTATAGAGCAACTACTCCCGTCAAAGGAGCCATAAGGCCAAGTCGAATAGTACTTTTTTGGGTCACTGCAAGTCGGACCACCCATTATCAGGTATCATGAATAAATTTAAATGTTATTTTTTTAAGTATAGTCTATTTTATTAGATAGTCATGCAGCAGGCTTAAAATAGAGAAAAGGAGGCAACTACTGCCATAAAGTGACATGTAATCACTTTTTAAGAGACAATGCTCAAACACTCACCAGTAAATTAAAGTGCTCGTCCATTCCAGCCACCAATATGCTCCTGAAAATGACAAAATCTACTGTTAAATAATTAAATTAATTCCTCCAGCATGGTTTCATCATATTCTTTTAAGGTTTCACCCGACTTAATTTTTCCAACGTAATCTGGATTTGCTATAAACGGACGACCAATGGCAATTAAATCAAAACGGTTTGATTGTATGGCATCAACAGCTGATTGAGCACTGTAACTACCCACTCCGACCAATGTTCCATGATAATTTTTACGAACGTAATCAGAGGCATGACCATCCAGATAATCGAAAGTCATGGAGTCATCAAAAATACCTATATGTACATAGGCAAGTCTTCGTTTTTCTAATTCAGCCAACAAATAATCAAACACACCACGATCTCTCTTATCACCAGCCAGGTTAAAATAAGCCCCTGGAGAAAGACGAATTCCACTTCGATCTGCACCTACTCTGGCAATAATGGCATCGACAATTTCAAGCGCAAAACGTGCCATGTTTTCAGGTGAACCGCCGTAGAGATCTTCTCTGCGATTGCTATCATGATGAAGAAACTGATCAATTAAATAACCATTGGCACCATGAATTTCAACGCCATCAAATCCCGCTTTATCAATAGCATTGGCCGCAGCCTGAGCATAATCTTCAACCAGTTTGGTTATTTCCTGTTCAGTTAATTGTTTTGGTTTCTCGTAAGTTAAATCACGCATGCGTGGAACGGAACCTTCAGCTGCAATGGAACAAGCACCCACAACCTGTTTACCACTAAAAAAACTATGTGCCACACGTCCAGTATGCCAAAGTTGCAAAAACATCTTACCATTGGCTTGATGTACCTTTTCGGTGACCTTCTTCCAACCCGCAATCTGTGCTTCAGTAAATATACCTGGCGTATTGGGATAACCCTGACCATCTGAGCGAATTATCGTCGCTTCACTAATAATTAACCCTGCATCGGCTCTGCGTGCATAATAATCTGCCATTGCATCAGTAGGCACCAGCTCATTATCTGCCATACAACGCGTCAGTGGAGCCATTAAAATATGATTGTTAAGGGTTAAGGTATCATTGAGTTTGTAGGGTTTAAAAAGTGGGTTCAGGGTCATAACATGTTCCATCTGTGTTAAATTGTTTAAATGACGATTGATTGTCAGTAGTGTTACTGATTGTTTGAAAATCTCTTAACAATTATAACTATTTTGATGAACTGATTTACAGTTTTTTAGCTAAGTATATTATAGTTCTATTTATTCATGTTTTCTTATACTCCTTTGTGACCCAGGAGTGAATTGCTTAAAATCACTGTATTGAGAGGCCAGGCTTATCCAGAGTTGAAGTTAAGTTAGTTTACACTTCTAAAAAATAATATAATAATGCCTAATTAAATAATTAGTGAAACCGTTATGAGCCATATAGAAAAATTTGATCAATTATACCAACGAGCCTGTGATCGCAAAGGCGGAGAACAACAACTTTCATTGTTATTGGGTCAGCCATCTGACGATGCCAGTCTTAAATCAATCAGTGACGACCGATTTTTAGCTGAAATGACAAAAAAGGTTTTCCAGTCCGGGTTTATCTGGCGTGTTGTAGAAAATAAATGGCCAGCATTTGAAAAAGTATTTTTTAAATTTAATATTAATAAAAATTTAATGCTGTCCGATGAAATGATTGAAAAAAAAGCACAAGATCCGGCGATTATCCGAAATTATATTAAGGTTAAAACTGTTAGAGACAATGCTTATATGATTCATGATGTGTGTACCAAAGGTGGGAGTTTTGCTGAATTTATAGCTGATTGGCCCAGTAATGATATTGTTGGCTTGTGGGATTACTTAAAAAAACATGGCTCACGTTTGGGTGGCAACACGGGGCCTTATTCTTTACGTGCACTGGGCAAAGATACCTTTTTATTAAGTCGTGATGTAGAAGAATATTTGATAAGCAGAGACGTCTTTAGCGGCTCATCAACTTCAAAGCGAAGCCGGAATCAAATACAGCAATTTTTTAATGAAATGCAACAACAAAGCGGTCATTCACTTCAACAACTAAGCCAAATTATTGCTTTCAGCACTGGTAATAACACAGTGTTTGCAGAAACATAGGGACTATAATTATTTAAAAATTGAAAGCCTTGACGTCGGATCTGGCTTTTGCCAGATCCCATAAAACATATTATGTTTTACTATCAAAACTTTCAAACTTTCAAACTTTCAAACTTTCAAACTTTCAAACTTTCAAACTTTCAAACTTTCAAACTTTCAAACTTTCAAACTTTCAAACTTTCAAACTTTCAAACTTT
>JBFFIY010000286.1:0-3274 GCA_041556195.1 Enterobacterales bacterium | reverse complement strand
CTGTTTAGTTTAGTCTTAATTTATGGAAAAAAAAGGTAGGCAAAAAAAAAAGAGCCAAAGCTCTTTTTTTATTTCATGTGGTTATTGTTTAAATTTATTTCGATGGGAGTGTTTATGTCCACTATAGGTGTTTTTCTTTTTGGGTTTACCTGAGGCGGTTGGTTTTTTCTTAAGAAGCTGGTTAAATTTATCAACTTCTGATTGTGCTTGCTTGTTCTCTTCAGTTTTAAAATGCACTCTATTTTGCTTTATTTTTGAATGAGCTTTACCTTTATATCCCTTATCATCGTAAGCATTAGCATGGGTAGTAAAAGTTAAACTCAAAGTAATGAGTAATAAAAAAGTCTTAAGATACCGCATAACTATTATCCTGATAACATACCCGCGTCTAGTATATCACAATCTGGCAGCAAGCTCAATAATAACAATTCTCATTCGCATTAATTGCTTGGGTTTTACTGTTGTAATCATGTGTTTAATAGCCACTTTATTTCCATGAAATTTAAAATTCCTTAACAGAATATCACCTAAAACCTACAAAGAAATCTATTTGTTAATAAATTCTAAATATAATAATAACAGATGAAAAATATAAACAAATTAAAGTTTTTAAATAAAACTAAACTAAGCTAAACTAAAAATTGATAGATTTATTTTTGACTTAGATAACCAGTTAATTTGCAAGGTTATTTTAAAAGCTATCTATCAGTGAATTTGAAATGATATTCAAATCAGGTGAACTAATGAATCTTAAAGTCAAAACATTTTCAATTTTAGGGTTACTACTGACATTTGTGTTGATCAGTGGGATATCTTCTTTTTATGGAATGTCCAAACTCATCAATAGTCTAATTTATGTTACAGGGCCTGCATGGGATGCAGCTGACGGTGCTATGGAAACTTCAATCGCTGTCGAAGCTGAAATCCTCTCTGTACAGAAAATATTGACCCCGTATGCTTTCAATCATCCTGAGTTTTTAAAAAAGCAACAGCAACGCCTTAATGAAGCGAAAGTCATGAAAAATCAAGCTATTTTAAGAATGGAGCAATCAAACTTATTGACTAAAAAGCAAATATCAGATTTAGAAAGTCTAAATAAAAACTATATTTTATCTTTAAAGGATATTCAAAGTAGCTATAGTGAATATGAAACCGTAAATACTCGCTTTCAAGAAAATTTTGAAAAATTTCAAAAATTTATGACCATAACGGAAGAATTTGGCGATAAAGCAGTTGAAGATTTACGCTTAAATCCCGATAAACAAATTTCATGGTCAAATGGTTTATCCGAACTTTGGTTCGCTGCTGATGGTAGCATGGAAACTCAAATAATTATGCTTCAGACCATATATTTTTTACAACTGTTTATTGATAGTGGTGGGGAGAATAAATACCTGAATGCCTTAAATCAAGCCAACTCAGATATAACTGAGCGGGTTAGTTCCTTGGTTAAACATCCCCTTTTTCTCAAAAACAAACCTCTTGATTCTCAATTCAAAACACTGAGTTATTCACAAAATCTCGAACAGTTATCCCAGGAACATATGACTTTAATTAATTCATTAGTGCCAGTATGGCAAACTTATTATCAGCAATTGAAAAATTTTAATTCTAAATCAGAACAGTTGTTGAACAATGTTGAAGAACTGGAAAAAATTGGAGATTCTAAAGTTGAAAACGAATTAGATAATATTAGTTCCGTAAAATCTTTAGCAAATACATTGGTTATTCTATCAACCATTTTTTCATTTATTGTAGCTTTGATTTCAGGGTTAGTTGCATATAAAAAGGTCATTATCCCATTGGTCAATATGTCAAATGTCCTCCAATCGCAAAAAAATGATTTAACCATAACGCTCCCTATAACAAGCAAAGACGAAATAGGTAAGTTATCTCAAACACTTAATGAAACCTTTTCCAATGAACGACAGATTATCAAACACATTCAACAAGCAACATCTGATTTACACAATAGTGCAGGAGAACTGGATAAGATCTCGACTCAAACCTACAAAAATGTCATTAAGCAAGAAGCTGAAACCGAACAAACGGCCACAGCAATGAACGAAATGGCTGCTACCATACAAGATATGGCAAGAAATGCGGGAATAGCCTCTGAAGCAGCAAACGAAGCATTTGCAAATTCAAACTTAGGCCACGAAGTTATCGTTACTACCAAAAATAATATTGATCAATTATCACACAACATTCAAAATATGTCGGATGCCATAAAAAAATTAAACGATGATACTGAAAATATTACGGTGGTGCTTGATGTCATCCGTGGCATAGCCGAACAAACTAATCTTCTCGCATTGAATGCAGCAATTGAGGCTGCAAGAGCTGGTGAACAAGGCAGAGGTTTTGCAGTTGTTGCAGACGAAGTGAGATCATTAGCAGGAAAGACTCAAGAATCTACTGAAGAAATACAAACAACCATCAACAATTTACTTTTAAGCTCTAAGAGTGTAGTTGATGCCATGGAAGAAAGTAATCAGCAATCTCAGCAAACTGTTTCACAAATCATCAAAGCCGAACAGGCCTTAGATAAAATTTTAGAATCTGTGCAAAGAATAAACGATGTAAATACAGGTGTGGCAAGCGCCACAGAACAACAATCTGTCGTTGCTGAACAAATTAACAGGAGCGTTGTTACCATCTCCCATGTTTCCAAAGAAACATTAGATTCATCAACTACGGTCAACGATACCAGCAGTAAAATCTCTGAGCTATCGGATTCAATTTTAGAACAGGTATCAGTTTTTAAAGTTTAAAATATTCTGTTCATCCAGATGCGACGGCCTTATAAAATCGTATTTCTTGCGAATTTTCTTTAATGGTTTGACTTGAGCTTTACTAAGTCTTTTGTGAATTTCACCTAAACTTGGTGATGATGTTGAAGCTTTTTGAATCTATGATGTTGATTACTGAGGATATTTAATCCTGTCAACCCTTGCTCAAGATATCACTCTCACCATTTCCCTGATGTTGAACTGGATATAGCGCAGTTTCAAAATAGAAATCTTGTACCTTGAGGTAGCACGGGTACAATTTCCAGGCCAAAACTTATCGAGTTTAGAACAAACAAGGCGCGAAAATCACTTTATTGAGAAGCCTGGCTTATCCCGAGTTGAGTCAGCTATAGTAAAGAGAAATTTAGTGTGGGAACCCTCAAAAATAAGCAGCTAAACTTAAAGCTCCTTATAACGTTGGAGGTATTCCCACAATGAATAAGCGTAGCTATCATAGCAAAAAAGTCAACCAGATTAATTGG
>JBFFIY010000285.1:0-3317 GCA_041556195.1 Enterobacterales bacterium | reverse complement strand
TGGTGTTAAGGTTGAACAGATACCTTGGGCTAAGGGTAAAAAAGAACTGACGACCACTTATATGCAATACCTGGCTTTCTGGGCTCAAAACCTGTCCTGGCAACAGGTTGCCAGAACATTTCATACGTCCTGGGAGAAGGTTTTTTCATCCGTCGAATACATTGTTGCATGGGGATTGGCACATCGTTCACTCGATAACATCTCTGCGATTGGTGTTGACGAAGTCGCATGGCAAAAGGGGCATAAATACCTCACGGTTGCCTATCAGATTGATCGCAATAACACGCGTTTGCTGTGGATTGGGCGTGATAGAACTGAAGATACAATTCGGAGTTTCTTTGAGTTTCTCGGTCAGGAAAGAAGTCAGCAACTAAAATATGTTTGCTCGGATATGTGGAAACCCTATGTCAAAGTTATCTCAGAGATGGCCTGTCAGGCTTTACATATATTAGATCGATTTCATATTGTGGCAAAGTTAAATAAAGCCATTGATGAAATTCGTGCAAGTGAACATAAGCAGTTGATAGCCGATGGCTATGAGCCGGTTTTGAAAAAATCTCGGTGGTGTCTACTTAAGCGAAAACAGAATCTGACACCGAAACAGGACATCAAGATGAAAACTTTGCTTAAGTATAATTTAAAAAGTGTCAGGGGGTATTTGTTAAAAGAAGATTTTCACGCCTTTTGGGAATACACATCCCCTTGCTGGGCTGAAAAATATCTGAATTTATGGTGTACCAGAGTCATGCGGTCACGACTCGAACCTATGAAAAAAGTCATCAAAACCATTCGCCGACACCAACCTCTGATAATGAACTGGTTTAAGGCAAAAAAGATCTACTCTAGTGGTATTGTCGAGGGGCTAAATACCAAAATAAAACTCACTACGAGAAAATCATACGGATTCAAGAGCTACAAATGTGCTGAAATCGCCCTATACCACTCTCTTGGCCAATTACCAACTCCTGAAATGACCCACAGATTTTACTGACGAGGCATAAATTAAAACCTCCGGCTTAGCCGAAGGTATTTGACAAACTATATTTATCTAACCGAGATTGAATCTGACCAATAGCCGAAAGGAAAGGCTGTTGAATTTGAAGAGGTATTAAAAATACCATTTTGAAGACCATCAAACGCATAATAACGCAACCAACCACTAATCGTCTCGCCTGAGTTGCAAGGAAAATGTAAGTCTGCTCCACATAGTCTTTCTTCATAATAACTACCAGCAGTCATACCCCCCATTGTCGCATCGTTGTCATTACCATACCCTACTTGTAAAACTGCAACCCTTAATTGGGCTCCACCATGATCATAGGTCGTAATAGTTTGATAGGATGGTATACCTTGCTCCCATCCGATATTACTTGAACCCACCGCATATACTTCATAATAGCTAATCCCAGTTGCTGCTGCCTGTATTCCAACTGAAGATTTTTTATTCTCTTTAATTGAATCCAAAGCTGCCTTCACACCTGGTTTACCCAAGAAAGTAGCCGTTATAGCTGATTTATCCAAGGCTACACCGTTAATAGTGCTATCCATATAAACAGATGGAGCCGCAGATATAATTTCCCCTTCAATATCACCTGCACTTGCAGATCCTGAAGTGATTGAAGCAGTTAGTGCAATTATTGATGCCGTTAATTTAGCTTTTATTGATTTATTTTTCAAAATATTTATCCTTAATATTGTTTTATTAAATGTACAAACCTTTATCACGAACAGTGAATAATCCGCTCTATAGGCGATGAAAATCATTTATGCCCAATAAATCATTTAATAGCTCGGTAAGGCCATTAAGAGGACATAAGACAACTGAAGTGCCTCTAATGATGGTATGAGGTTAATTGACAAATGTTACATTGTCAACGGAAATAATGTAAATTAGTTGCGATTTGATAATAATTGAGTTGATTTTGATGTCAGATGTAACAATTGAATGTGATTTGAGGTGGTTTTTTACAAAAAAGCTTCATACTAAAGTGATGCCGAGATGCTCCGTTTATGAACCTAAGGACGGAAATTACCTATTGAGAACGCTGCTTTTAGTACAGATAGAGGGCATAGATACGCGGATAGGACACCCAATAGGTCGGTAACAGTAACAGATGATTTTTTTGAATGTTACTGACATTTTGTCATTTTAAACTTCATATCCAAAGCACTCGCTGTGCTTATGGATCAGTCTCCGGTGAAAATCTCTTAAATAGAATTCAGGTTAACTAAAGCTCAGTATCAATTATTTAATGCTGCCAGATTTAACTCAAAATTATCACCAATCTGAAAATCAAAAACACCATTATAAAATAAGTTCTTATGTTGGAAAATATATGTCAATAGTATTTTCCGACGTCAGAAATTATTTTCTGACGTGTCAGGTTTAAAAAAAGAAGTTAAGTGAAAACGAAAAACCTGTTGTTTTATAAAGAGTTAGGAAGAATACGTGAGTTGGTATGGTTTGTGCTTTTTATAAAGAATATATGCGTTTTATGGGACACCCGTAATTTGACATAAAATCAAAAGTATTTTAAATTGTAAAAGAATCAAGGAAATAAACCAATCATCTCAAGGAGTGAGATATCATGACCCAATCCCGTAAAACCATTGTATCCATAGAAAGCACAGCCTATTATCATTGCATTGGCCGTTGTGTTAGGCGAGCATTCTTGTGTGGGAAAGACAAATTTTCAGGAAAGAATTATGACCGTTTTTTGCTCCTGCAAAAACGGCATACATCACATCCCTGTGAATAACCACCGTCGTCAATGGATTATAGAGCGGATAGGTATTTTATCAAAAATATTCAGCATTGATATTTGTTCATATGCGGTAATGACAAATTTATTGCTCCTGCAAAATTTGCATACATTACATCCTGTAAATAAGTAACCATTACCACCTGGTTCTAAGACTTCGCACACAAGAAACGGCCGAATGGACAGAATCAGAAGTCATTGAACGCTGGCAAAAGCTGTATACAGGAGGGCAATTACTTCAACAATATCAACTTGGAATTAAACTCAATAAAGCTCAAAGAGATGCCTTGAGTATCCAAATTGAAAAATGGCGTGAAAGGTTAGGGGATATCAGTTGGTTTATGCGCTGCCTCAATGAATACGTTGCTTGTAAGGCCAACAAGGAAGACCAATGCACAGGTCGTTTCTGGGACTGGTTTTTGCGTCCTGCAAAACCAGCATACATCACTTCCATGTGAATAAAGGGAGATTCAAGTCCCAAGCTCTTTTAGACGAAGCTGCACTGATTAGCTGTATGGCTTATGTTGATTTAAAGTAACTACTCAGCGAGTTGTT
>JBFFIY010000284.1:0-3338 GCA_041556195.1 Enterobacterales bacterium | reverse complement strand
GTAACTATTCAGCTTACCTCTAAAATGAGCCATCTCATCGTTCAAAAATGGTCAAATAATCGAGTATACTCACATTTTTTGCCTCGATCTGGCTCATTTTAGAGGCAACCTGAACAGCTACGAGCACATTTAACAACTTGCTGAGTAGTTACATTTCTTTAAGGTGAATCAGTTTTTTTGAAAAACAAGTATTATGGAAAAATCACTGGTATGAAAAAATTAAACGTATTATCCCTACTCTCACTAGCATTGTTGGTCATTGGACAAACTTCAGCCAATGAAATAGCCATGCGAGGTAATATTGCTGTCAATGAACGATACTTTTTTGATGAGGGTGCCGCTGGACAGGAGCAACAGATCCTGTCATTGAGTGTCTCTCCCGAATTTTCTTACGAATGGAATGACTCTCAGGATCAACTTGTTCTGTCTTTATTTGCCAGAATTGATGAGGAAGATGATGAAAGAACCCATGGTGATTTGCGTGAGGCCTATTGGTTACATGCATCTGATGATTGGGAATTAAAAGTTGGTGTTGGTAAGGTGTTTTGGGGAGTGGTTGAATCACAACATCTGGTGGACATCATTAATCAGACTGACTTGGTTGAAGGAATCGATGGTGAAGATAAATTAGGCCAGCCGATGGTTCAGTTAAGTTTGATTAAAGATTGGGGTCTGGTTGAATTATTCTGGTTGCCCTATTTTAGAGAACGTAATTTCCCTGGTGCAGATGGAAGGTTCCATGGTGCTATTAATATCATCACAGATGATGCACTTTATGAATCAGGGGATGAGGAAAAACACCAGGATTTTGCCCTTCGTTGGTCACATACCTTTGACGAAGTCGATTTAGCCCTTTCTTACTTTAATGGTACTGAAAGAGCGCCATCATTACTGCCTGTTTTCAGCTTAAACGGAGTTGAGTTAATACCCTTTTATGCACAGCTTCAGCAATTAGGCCTGGAATTTCAGATGACACAGGACGACTGGTTATGGAAGCTCGAAGCTGTTTCACGGGAAGTACAGGATGAAAACTATTTTGCCTTAAGCGGTGGTTTTGAATATACCTTCTATGGTGTTTTGGAATCAGATGCCGATATTGGATTATTGTTGGAATATCATTTTGATGATCGAAGCAATAAACTTCTAAATGGTTTTGATAATGACGTGTTTTTAGGTTTTAGACTATCAATGAATGATGAAGACTCCTCTACAGTGTTAGCGGGTTTATCTGTTGATGCTGACAACCAGGGGCACGGCGTATTTTTGGAAGCTTCAAAAAGATTAACCAATAGCATAACCCTTAATGCTGAACTTCGCTTGTTTGATGACTTCCCGGAAAATGATCAATTTTCTATCCTTTCACAAGATGATTTTATGGAGTTTGAGTTTCTTTATTATTATTAAATCTTCTTTATCTCTTTATTTTGAGCTCGTAAATATCTAATTCATATAAAAATTATTTTTTAAGATTTTTCTTAAACAGCCGACTATACTAATATCTATGTATTTATTGAATATCGAGCTAAGGAATTTGAGGCATAAGAATTCAATTCACTTTTTCTAACCATTATTAGTATGAGAATCGTTGTATGAGCGTAAAAAAATCCTTTTTCATCGTGCTTGGTGTTGTCTGCGGGTTGTTTTTAACCATCATGTTATTAATATCATCAGGCATTAACAGAGTTTCCCAATCTAGTGTAGAGAGAGAAGAAATCGTTGAAGCTATCGTTTCACTGGGACGTCTGAGACTTAATATCATTCAAGTGCAGCAATTTTTAACCGATGTAGCAGCCACAGGAAATGCCGATGTATTTGACGAAGCGGATGAATACTATAAAAAAGCTCCCACTGAAATAAATATTTTAAAAAACCTGGTTCCTTATTTATCGCGTCAGCTAGATACGATTAAAAGCGAATTAGATGAAATGAATAGAACTGGCATCGAGATGGCCAGGATCTATTTGAGTGAAGGTCAGCAAGCCGGAAATCTGGTTATGAAACGTTCCGGTACAGGGTTTGATGATAGAGCCAACAAACTTCAAAAATCTGTTTATCAACTGGTTTCTGATCTTGAGATCTTAAGAGAAACAACCAGTGATAATGAAAATGCGAAGTTAGCTTCACTTAGTACAAGTCTCTGGTTATTTGGCATAGCTGGATTAATAGTCATATTGGTTATCATGTTAGGCCTACTGAAAAAGATCATGAAACCCATCCATGATTTTTGTCATAAATTACAACAGCTTAATTCTGGAGAAGCGGAGCTGGGTTCTAAACTTGAAAAACCATCATTGGAAGAATTTGCTTATTTAGGTAACGAAATTAATATTTTATTGACTAACATCTTCGACATGGTCAGTTCTATGAGTGAACATGTGATTTCGTTACACACTGAGTCCGATCAATTACAACGCCTGGTGCAAACAACTAATGAAATAACCGATACTCAACAAAAGAAAATTGAGTTGGTTGCAACGGCAACAGAAGAAATGGCTGCTACCTCGCGTGATGTTACAGGTAATACCGAACGCGCTTCGCAAGAGGCTCAACAAGCTCAGAAAGAAACAGGCGAAGGTCGTCAGGTGGTTAACCTGTCTGTTAATATAATGGACGAACTCTCTAATGACTTAACCGAATGTGGTAAATCGATGATTTCGGTTAGACAGGACACAGATGAAATCGGAACGGTACTTGATGTTATTCGGGGTATCGCAGATCAAACTAATCTATTGGCCCTTAATGCAGCAATTGAGGCTGCAAGAGCAGGTGAACAGGGAAGAGGTTTTGCTGTTGTGGCAGATGAAGTAAGATCATTGGCTAGCCGTACTCAAGAATCTACCCAGGAAATTCAAAGTATGATTGAACGGTTACAGCAGGGTGCGCGTGGGGCAACTGAGCTCATGCAAAAGTCCGAAAGTACAGCACATGAAGCGATGAATCTCACAAGACAAGCGGGTGAAGCATTAACGGTTATTGACAATTCCATTACAAGCATCGCCGATGATTCTACTCTAATTGCTACCGCCATGGAGCAGCAATCAACCGTTGCAGGAGATATCACTCAATCAATTGCATCCATTAGAGAAGTTAGTATGGAGGTGAGCCAGTCGGGTGAACTCACAAAAACAGCTAGCCACGGAATAAAAGATGTTGCTGAAAAATTGTATGAACTAGCAAGAAAATTGGGCACTATTAAATAACCTGTTTTAAGATTGTCAATCATCATTTTATACCCTTTTTATGGTTGGTTTTCCACAGAGAACTATTCAACTCATATTTAATAAAAAGTTGAGTATTGTTCCGTGTCATTTTACTTGCTATTGAATAATAGGGTTTTC
>JBFFIY010000283.1:0-3411 GCA_041556195.1 Enterobacterales bacterium | reverse complement strand
GCCAAATTTGCTGTGCCTGTTGCAGTAGTCGATGTTGAACATAAATTTTATGTGGTTGATCTCTGGAGAAAGCGACATCCAGATGGGTGAGCAAGCCTGATTTTAGGTGTTTCTGGAGTTCAACCTGATAATAAAAATCACTATTAAAATTCGGATTGCCAAAGAATAACCAGTTTTTTCCGGGAGCATCTGTAGCTTCACGTTCCTGTAAAAAAGCTCTGAAAGGGGCTACACCCGTACCAGGGCCAATCATAATAATATCGACATCCGGGGCAGGAAGACGGAAATTAGGGTTTGGATCAAGATAGATTGCTATTTCAGCATCTTCTTCCAGTTGGTGTACTAAATAGTTGCTGGCAAGGCCACAACGGGCTCCATTTTTGTTTTTTGAGGAAACAACATCTACGGTTAAATGAATTTCATCTTCAAATTCCTGTTGGCTTGATGCAATGGAATAGACACGAGGTTTGATAGCACTTAATAATTCTACTAATTGTTGTTCGGTTAATTGAACCGGAAAATCAATCAGCACATCGATTAGTTGATTATTTTCAATATATTCTTTTACATTACCTTGCAGCAATGTTGTTAAATCTTCCGAAGCAATCAGGGCATTATAAGAACTTAATAATTTTTTACTGATCTGAGTAATTTCCAATTTTTCGATCAGTGCTTCGCGTAAGCTATAAGTTTGGTTATTTAATGTAATATTATGGCTACCATCCAGGTTTGATATATTTAATATTTCATCTACCAACTCTGAATTATTTAATGCCCAGATCCCCAGGGCATCCCCGGTTTTATATTCAATTCCTGATCCCTCTATTGAGATTTCTACATGAAAGGTTTCTTTTACTGAGCCACGACCCGTTAATTTTTGCAGGGTTAATACTTTGCCTATATAAGGATGTTTTTTATTGTAAATCTGTTTTGAACTAGTTATCCCGCTTAAATTGGAAATGGAAGTTAAACTCACAGCCGATGATATTGGAATAGGTTCTGCTAATTGTTGTTCAGACGTTGTTTCCAGTGATTGTAATGAGTCTATTTTAGAAATTACATCTGTGATCCATGCTTCGGAGGGATCTTCATAATCGAGATCACAATCCACTCTTGCTAAAAGTGGTTTAGAGCCTAAGCTGGAGAATGCTTCATCAAAATCTTTACCTGTTTGACAGAAGAACTCATAGCTGGAATCACCCAGTGAAAGCACAGCATGTTGAGTATCAGTTAGTTTTGGGGCTTTTTTGCCACGAATAAATTCATGGAAATCTATGACATTATCAGGTGCTTCTCCTTCTCCATGAGTTGAAGCAACCATAAGAATCACTGAATAGTTTGTTATTTGTCTGGTTTTAAGATCTTCACAAGCTTTTAAATCATATTGAATTCCTTTATTTGAAAGACTTTCCGCCAACGAGCCTGCAACTGCTTGTGAATTGCCGGATTGGGACGCATAAAGAACCAAAATAGACAGTTTAGGCGATTGTTTTATGTCAGGCCGGTTTGTGATAGATGCTACTGAAATAGCCTTATTCTGCACCAACCCTGCACAAAATCCACTCAACCAAGTTAAATTTTGTTGGGAGAGTTTAGCAATCTTTTCTAATAGTTCTGGTTCTAATTGTCCGGGGTCAATAAGAGAATGAACAAGCTTTTCCGGGATAGTCACATTAGTCTACAAATAGCCATTTAGGTGTCTATCATTGTTATATGAGTAGTCTGTCGAGTCTATTAGCTAACGGGCATGAGGCTATAACTAATGGTCATATGATTGTGCGACAATGTTTCTATTTGTTATCTCGAAAGCTGCCCCGTGAAACGTATTGGGTGTCGGAGTGGAGAGATCTTATTTATGCCTTTTAAGATCCTTCGAGTACGCTTATTGCCATGGATGGCATGTATGCAGAAAATGCAGGAGCTATTTTCTGTCAGGAGTTCAATATTCAACATCAAAACTGATGCTACCCCCTTGTAAATTATAGATTTTTTAGTTGATTTGATTGATGGAAATAAAATATACTGCTGCCTGTTTGGTCCCTCGTAGTGGCTAAATCAGCAGTTAGCACACTCTCAGAGTTTAATGAATGATTAAAAATAAAATGAAATCCTCTTTGTTGAAGATAATATTGATTTCTGCGCTCTTGTCTTTGACATCTTGCTCTAAGGCACCGGAGCGGAAAAATCCTGTTGGACGAGAATTTAAGTTATTTATCGATAGCGAAAGACAGAGCTGGAGCGGGGGAGGTAAGCGTCCCTTAGCGACAACTATCTGGTATCCAGCATCTTTGAATTCTGTTGAAAGCGAATGGAGTATCGGTGTTTTCCAGGCCGGTTGGAATGCAGTGAATGCGGATGTTGTTTCTAATCCAAAAACATTCCCACTCATTGTTCTTTCTCATGGTACTGGTGGAGCAGCATTACAGCTTTCGTGGTTAGCCGAAATACTAGCCTCAAATGGATATCTTGTTGTAGCTGTTAATCATCATGGTAATACTGCAGCAGAAGATGCTTATTTACCACAAGGTTTTATGCTGTGGTGGGAGAGAGCACTAGACATTTCATCAGTCATTGATCAGTTATTATCTGATTCTAAATTTGGTCCTCGTATCGATAGCTCAAGGATCGGCGCCGCCGGTTTTTCTCTTGGAGGCTACACCGTTATGTCGATAGCGGGCGCTCGAACCGATCTGGCACAATGGAAAGAGTTTTGTGCTGATAAACCGAAAAATCCAATTTGCACACTGCCTCCAGAAGCTGATTTTTCTATAGCAGAGTTAGCTCTCTTGATAAAAAATGACTCTAAGGTTAAGAACTCAATGGAGCGCTCAAATGAATCCTATCGAGATAAACGTGTTCAGGCTGTATATTCTATTGCTCCTGTACAGGGACCAGCATTTACAAAGAGTAGCCTGGCTCGTATTTCAATTCCTGTTCGTATAATTGTTGGAACCAGTGATGAGCAGGCCATTCCAGAATTCAATGCCGAACTTATTGCTTCCTCTATTCCAAATTCAGAATTGGAGTTATTGCCAAATGTCGCACACTATACATTTCTCGCACGTTGTAGTCTCAAAGGTAAATTATTTGTAAGGGAGCTTTGTTCAGATCCTGAAGGGATTGATCGGGAGAAAATTCATAACAAAGTTGGAGCGGATGTTTTGGCTTTTTTTGAGAGAGAGCTTAATATTGAGAGTGGTGAAAATCGGATAGCTGAAGTTCTTTAACCTTGTGACATCCTGCATATGTAATTGTACAGAGTGCTTCATTTATACCCGTGATACCTGAAAATGCAGGTTTCAGCAAGTCAAGAAGCGTCCATATTCGAGGCTCGAAAGCACAGTATTAGTTATTTATGTCCATGGATGGACTGTATGAAGAAAATGCCTGGACAGGCAATGCTCCCAGCAT
>JBFFIY010000282.1:0-3426 GCA_041556195.1 Enterobacterales bacterium | reverse complement strand
ATAACAGTTAAATAAGAATTTATTATTTATAAATTGATTAAACCACAATAACCTGATGAGGAGTGTGGGTTTTATACGTTCCATCGACGCCCAAAATATCAGAATCAAAGAAAGGGCATGTAATAGGCTGTAATCAAGTGTAATTGGTCCGTGGAGGTGATAAAATGCTGGATAACTTGAAGCAATTATCATGAGGATAAAAGCAACAAAACAAATAGCTGTAGAATTAATTTTTATATGTCAATAATTTTTAAGTTGAAGTTTCAACCTAGTTCCCTTGATTTCTGTTCTAAAGCTGCTTTAAGTACAATTCAATTTCCTTGGTTTCTTCTTTGAATCCGTCTGGTTCCGGCATAATTAAAAATGAGTTTCCAGCAATTAACTCCATACATGCAATATACGATATATTCTTATACCTGAAATACAAGAAAGGTTCATCCTTAAACCATGATGAAAAGATAGACTTACGTTCAATTATTGTTTGAGGCATCTTCTCTATTAACTTGATAAAGCTCCAACGTCCAAACAAAAAATTGCCTGACACTTCTATATGCCAAGTTCGGTTTTTTTTTGGTCCATGTGATATTATTTTCATATGATTAATAGTATTATAGAGCGGGTTTAAAATCCGCTTGCCCTAAAAAATTAAATGCCTGTTCAAACTTCTATCTGAATATCTAAACAGCTCAATGCGAAAGCGTTCAATTCACTACTCCAGGTGTTTTTTCAAAATCAATAAATAAAGTATATAGATATTAGCAGTCATCTACTATTAAAGCAGCACGAATCAATGCCCATATGGAACCGCCACCAACTAGTCCCCAATTCCAAACCTTATTTGTTTTTCCAGCAGCACCAATTATCCTAGACGAAGAATACCCTTTCTCAATTAACCACATATAACTTTTCATTCCCCATGTACCAAACATAGAACTAAATGGTTTACGGTACAGCCATTTAAGATAATTTCTCATTGCATTTGCTTGTCTAGCATTATTAGCTGCGCTAGATATCCTTTTAGCTTGGTAAATATATCCAAGTCTTCCAGCTGGAACCATCAGCCCAGCAGAGAGCGAGCCACCGAAATAAGCTCCTGTACTCTTGTTTACAACACCATTTGTATCCATTAAATTTCTAATTGAATCAGTTAAACCAAATGATATTGTATCCCCAAATCCAGCAGCGTAATCTACAAAACCTTGAGGTAAGGTAGGAAGTTGCCCATTAATGTCAACAAGATTAATAGGATTGTTTTCTGTGTAAATAAACAGATTGACGCCTCCATCAAACCTAATCGGATCTTTAGTTGTCCATCGACCTACTTCGGTATCATAGTCCCTAACACCAAATCTAACCAGTCCCGTGGCTGGTTCATAAAGTCCTCCAGCATAACCAAATGGCTGAAACCCTGGATTGGTATCATTGATCACCCTTCCAAAAGCATCATAATTCATTCTTTGTTCTACTGTACCTGTTGTAGTATTGATTACCATTCTTACACTGCCGAGATAGTCTGTCACAAACTTATAATTGGTGCCATTTCTTTTCATATAGGCGGGTACATGGCCTTTGTCGGCATAAACAAATAAAGATTTGATAGAATTATCAGAATTTAACTCAGCCACAGGGTTTAATTGATCCTGATACAAAAAACCTTGTACTAAATTACCATTAAGTTTTTTTCCAATCCTTCTATTTTGTCCATCCACCAAATATTCAATTATGCTATCACCTGACAGGGTAACTTTTAATAAATTTCCCATTGCATCATATTGGTAGGTTGTGGTGATGCCATTGTCGGTTTTACTCTGTAAATCACCATTGGCATTGTAGCTGTAAATGGCTGTACCGTAGGTGAGTAATCGGTCTTGCGCATCATAAGAGCCACTGATGTTATTATGACTTAGACGATTACCATTGGCATCGTAGTTGTAACTATCAGTCAGATTGTTGTTTTTATAAACTTTCTCTAATCGACCTAGTAAATCATATTCATAGCGATAGTCATCTGTTTTGCCATTTTGTATTTTTTCTGTTTTATCAGTAATACGGCCTAAGTTATCGCGTATAAAACTCGCTGAATAAAATTGGCTACCTGTACTTGTCTCGGCTTGGCTTGCAAGCTCTCCAAAACCATTGAAACTATATGTAGTTTGAGTATTGTCTAGCTCCAATGACTCTATAAAGTTACTACTAATATTACGATTAATGGTGAGATCACCTGCATGAGTTAACAAACCATCGTTGTCATACGCCAATGATATAGACTCATTATTGACATTGAGTTGAATTTGTTTGAAGTCATTGTTATAACCGTGCTTTATTGTGCCTGAAATAGCACCAGACCAAGTTTCAGAGATGGGTAGGAAACCATCGTAGTTGTAGTCCAGTGCATCGTTGCTACTCCAATTGATGTGATTAAGCTGGCCACTGTTTTCATCATAAGCAAGATTGTAGGTTCTATCTGGAATATCAATGCTGGTTAGTTGACCTGTTCCAAGGTTGTATCCATAGTTTATGGTTTTATTATCAGGGCGTACAACTTGAGTCACATCTTTATCACGATTATAAATATATATCGTATCGACATTGGCCTCACTTGCTAGAACTGGTGGGACATAGTTACTAACTAAATTCACAGGTGTCAGTTCAAACTGGTGCTCAGTTTTGTCCGCAGGTGTTACGCCCAAAAGGTTACCTTTAGCATCATGAGCTAGACTATCAACTTTTTCATCGGGGCGAGTTACATCGGTCACAATACCAATTTTATCTACGTTAAAAATTGCTGTTTCCTGGATGCTATCTGTAATAGAGTTTAAAAAACCAAAACTCTGATAACTAAAGCTTTGCGAACGCTCTTCATTACCTGAGCGTTGGGTAACTGACATAATACGGCCAAGTATGTCATATTGGTAATTCAAAGGTATAACGCCTGTTCTTTCAAATCGAATGGGTTGTCCTTGTTCATTCAAAGTTACCTTAGAAGTACGACCTTCAGGCGAAGTAAAAGTCCACTCCCGCAGTTCTTTATCAAAGCTGCTAGTAGATGTTTTCCCATTTACTATCGCTGTCGTTTCAAAAGCCAAATGTCCCAATCCGTTCACGGTTTCTATTTTATCTAAAGTACTTTCAGATGTGAGACCACTAGGTACCCTTATTTGCCATTCTCCAACATAAGCTGACTGCCTGCCAAAGCGTGGGTCCGACTTCAGGTTGCTGGTTAGGGTTGTACCATTGGCAAATTGATGTGTTTCAGCGCCATGTTTGCCACGCAGAGTAATTTTTTGGGTGCCATCAGGTGACGTGTTTATTCTTTGTTGACGACCGCCGCTAGAGCGATTTCGAGTATCTATATCGTGACGACGCACTTTTCCTTCTGCGGTGGTCAGGGTTACTGAGTATTGTTCGTAGGATTGTTCTCTTTCT
>JBFFIY010000281.1:0-3502 GCA_041556195.1 Enterobacterales bacterium | reverse complement strand
CTTCCTTCAGACCGCTCCTCACGGATTGGCCCTTGCCATTCGCTAGTAGTTATCGTCTAATAACAACATGGTTTTCGACGGTGATTCTCCTACAGAGGACTTTCACCTCATTAGTTAATGCCCATGCCGGGCGTACACAAGTTGCTCCAGCGGATTGCCAAAAGCGTCACTTCTTTTGCAAAAATACTGCAAAAGAACCGCCACTTTCGTCAACTCGCTGAGCAAGGCGTTAGCACCTCGACGTATACGATACTCCGAAACTATCGAAAGAAGGGAAAATAAAAATTGTTTGAGCATATCAAGAAGAGAATTATTAAAGGACTCATTGAAGAGATAACCTGCTTAGACGCGACAGGAATAGAGCTGGTTGGTCATAATTATATTTCACAGCGCGAAAACCAACCTCTCATTCATCATGGTCTAAATAAGGATTACATGCCTTCCGGCTATACTGTAGATACATTTTCTGATGACTCTTCGATTGTCGGAGAATACAGTGCTGAGAAAGGCTACTTTGATTATTCAGGGACCAAAGAGGCCCCTGTTTATTCGAAAATCAACAAAGATATTGCTCATGCATTGGGGCATAAAGGCGAGTCAGACCCAGAAAAGATATACCTTATTAGTAATCAGGAAGAAAATCCATCTTTTCGTTCAAAGTTTAATTCTACACAGATTGG
The DNA here is from genome assembly GCA_041556195.1 of Enterobacterales bacterium. Classification (GTDB taxonomy): domain Bacteria; phylum Pseudomonadota; class Gammaproteobacteria; order Enterobacterales; genus 21-14-all-40-8. The sequence goes on along the minus strand of JBFFIY010000281.1, from coordinate 2,822 downwards.
CCAAGAACACGCGGATCGTCTAATAATAATTGATGCAAGAGAGCTTGCAAAAGGTGTGTATGAGCAATCCATAACTAATCCGACTGTAGCCGATTTTTACAAACAATATTTTCCAGCATTTTCCCAAAATATGGATAACTATGAGTACTTTGGAAAATTGCCAAATTCCTGTGAAGGACATGTAAAAGCAGATGAGATAATTGGCGCCATTAGTAATCACTTTGAAAGCGGAAATGCTGTTTGCATACTTCATGGAATTAGCGGATCAGGAAAGACTCAGTCCGCTATTGATTTCGTTAGACGAAATAATGGTGTCTTTCCAAATTACATTTGGATTGGAGGTGAGGATTGGAATTCCGATTCCTCGCTGTGTTCTGTTCAAAGAAGTAGAGGTGGGGCACCGGTTAATGTAGCTGGATTATTTAATGCTGAGAAATCCATCCTTGTTATTGATAATTATACAGCAGGTCTTGAAGAAAGTAGCTTCGAAGAACTTAGGGCTGGATTTGAAAAAGGAGGTGTCGTTCTAGTTACTTCGCAAATCTCAGTTCCGCAAAGTTCAGTATATCTATCTATTCCACAGCTTTCGATAGAAAGCGCTTTCGCTCTACTAGGAGAAACCGCACAGTCAGCATCTAACTTATGTAAGGAATTTATTTCAAGATGCCGTTTCTCTCCACTAATTCTCTCAATGACCAAAAAGCTATGCCATGACCAGGGGATCAATAAAGAAATTATTTATAGAGAAATTTTAGATGATCCAGAATTAGTTGACGACTCTAGCGGCGTTTCAATTGTCAAAAAAATTCTAACTGGGCTGTCAGATAGCTCTCTTAGTGCATTAAAACAAATCGCAAATTCAGGTAAAAATCACCATGACATTGAGTTTTTGAGGCATTTCATAGGCGCCCTTAAATGTAGTTCTCTTCAAAAACTATCCATTCTTGCGCCTGAGAACACAACCGGTGTCCTACGTCTTCATGACCTTATTTCAATTGCTGCTCAGGATGGCGTCGATAGCTCGCCTATTATTGCATCGATTGAAGAGTACATATCATTGAAGGCCGGAGATATGACACCAAGTGTGCTTCGACAGATACATTTGTGTTCCGATATTATTTACGAAGAGCATTTACGGCGTGGTGGCTCTAGGGATATTGACTGGCTCCATTACTCATTGCTGCAGCTAGAAGGGGATAAAAAAATTGCGCTTCATGAAGAGCTGTTTGATATCGATTTCAATAAGAGTGATAGCTTACCAAAGATTAAGAGTGTAATAGATGCGAAGGAAATCCACTCGTATACGATTACTGATAACAACGCGAGGAAAGACTACTATGCCGTCTGTGCCAACAGGTATAACGAGCTCTTAAAGGATGGTGTACCAGAAGATATTCAACTAGAGCTTCTTCATCATGCGGGTAAGTCTCTTAGGCGTTCAGGGAAGTATGTGGAAGCCCTAGAGTCATTCAATCAATTACTAGAACTAAAACCTAGTTGGCATGCAACTTATGGGCAAATCGCTCATTTAGGAACCCAAAATGGAGTCGATAGAAATGTAAAGGACGCTGGCGAACAAGCTATGCGAGTACTTTTGGACTTTATCAAGGATGAATTATTTTCAGTTCCCCTTCGAGTTTCATTAGCTGCTCTTGCCAGATTAAGATCGTATAGAGAGATTGTTCGAGAAATCAATGATCAGCAAGAGCTAGTCAAAAAACTGGCTGATGTGATATCTATATCTGCTTTAGAAGGACTGGATCAATTTTATGAGGCATTCGTCTCTTTTACATCAATGTTCGGATACAAGCATAGCAGTACATGCGTTAGTATCGCAGAATCAATACCAGAATTGATAGCTATCCCGCCGAATCAAGTCGAGAACAAGCAATGGGTAAGTGCATGCGAAGCCCTAACTAATTCATCAGTAGCAGCAGGTCGAGAATCTAACGAAAGACTTGCCAAACTTTTAATTGATTCGGCTTTATCATTTGCAAACGAGATTAGTGATAGCGAGCATCTTCGCTCATATGATGCTAGATGTGTCGCAAAGACATATAACATTGGGCATCAGCCAAATAAAGCTTTAATAGCAATCACAAAAGTTCCAGACGAAGATGTAAACCATTGGCTGTTATATGAGAAATCCAAAGCATACTTAGAGTTGGGGAAAGGCCACTACGAAGAAGCATTGGCCAGTGCTAAAGAGTGTTTTGAATCAGCAAGAAAAGATCAAAGCGCGCAAGCGAGAATCTCTATCTATCACGATCTACTTAGCAGTTGCTATATACAGCTCGATGATCATGAAAATGCAATTAGAGAGCTTTGTGACGCAATCAAAAATTGTTCTAATGACAAATATAGGGCTGAGTTGGAGATTAAGCTTGCGGGTATAACCCAGTGCTAACAAGCGCAAGCACACGGATCAATTTTCCGCTGCGCTCCAAATTGCCCGGTGTTGCGGGCGTTACACCTCAGATTGAGGTTAGAGCACAATAAAAATTGGAAAAAACATGTTAGCTGAATATGTGTCGGTAGGTTCTAATAGTATCTAGGACAGGCGCTTTCAAAAAAAACATGCTAAAACAAAATTTTCAGAATTATTTTTTTATAATATAAAAAGGGAGCTGTTGAGTATTCTGTATCGTTTGTTTTTTTGATGAAATGCTGAATTTAAGATAAACCTGTCCGTAAAATGCTTTTAAGCACATCAGAAAATCATTAGCTTGATTAAAAAAGTGAGTAGTTAGCCAGTATTTTGGTAATCTTGACGTTGAAATAGAAATCTTGAACGATAAAGTTTTTCAAATTTTGTCGCGTTT
>JBFFIY010000280.1:0-3588 GCA_041556195.1 Enterobacterales bacterium | reverse complement strand
CGCCAGTGATATCTAATCGATCATTGATCAAGTGACGACAAGCTCCCTCTATCACGCCACTGGCAATTGGAAATCCGGTTTTAAGGTTTCCCCATATTGCAATCGACATTTGTTTTTCAATAGATAGTTCGCGCATTTATCAATATTTTCTCGAACAACCAATTGTTGTCGGGTCGCACTAAGTCGAATGCCTTTGGCAACCTGGTGGCAATCGCCATTGAGAATTTTTATGGCTCTTTCAGCGATCCAATCTTCAACCGCCGGAGCACCTTTGTCGAAAAAACACCAAGCGGCTTTCCAGAGGTATTCCAGCACATGAATAAAGTCCATCACAATGGTGGCTTTGACGTTTAAACGAGTCATCACTTTTTCAATGGCTCGAATTTGATGGCCTGCCTCATCAAATTCGAATCACCCAATCTCGCTTTTGTTTCGGATCGCGACACAACGCTTCTTGAAAAGCTTCTTCAACAACGGTTTCAACTTCCCGCTCGACACTCGCCCACACCCGCTTGTTTCGGATCGGTGGCCGAAAAGTGCGAACATTATCATCATCCGCTTTGCTCATGATCGATTCAGCGCTGCGCACATGCGGCTTGACAGTATAAACCGCTGCGACTTGCGCCATTCTTTTTCGATCTTTCTTTTCACCTTGATTGAGACGGCTATTGAGTTTTTTACTTTTAGCTGCCGATTTTTTAGTACACTCTCTCAAGTTCTCCGGTCGCATCACGATCCCTTTACCATCAAAGGTCAGGATCAACAAATCCTTGGTATCTTCAACTTGATGAGTCGTTTTATTTTCATAATAAGACTCAAAGTCTTGAGCAATATCCTGGGTTAGTTTCAGACACAGCCGCTTAGGTACATGACCACTGGTTGTCTCCTGAATCACTTCAACAACATTATCAAAAGCCCCTCGAATGGCTTCCTTAGCGACACGATGTCTTAACCCATCGGAGTATTGATCATTAGCGAGATTAAGTTTTGCGTCAAAAGGCGATACACTCGATTCTTTGTGTTGGCTATAACGCATTCTTGTCACGATCACCTCGCCAAACAAACTCGTTAGTTTTCGTTTGGTCTGTTTTTTTACATGGGTGAGTTTTTTGCCGTCAGCTGAATAAATGGAAGCTGCTTGTAACTCCTTATCAGCCTGCAAATCAAGCCAACCTTGAAACAGCGCTCTTAATAACGCAAACCCATCTGTTTGGAGCTGTTGCTCAATGGTGCCATGCTCCTGGTCGGCGCAATGCTCCGATTGTAGCTGAGTGATTATCTCGTTGAATTTTTCATGAGCATCAGAAAAAAATGAGAATTCCGGTGTTTTTAGGTATGCTATGTTCATAAGGGAGGCCTTTTTTGGGGCTTTTGTTTGTTAGTACTTCATAAGTAACATAAAAGGCTCTCTCTTTCTTATGTTTTTAACGTAACTAGCTGATTTTTATCTATATTGCCGTCGATTCAAATGGTCTACACCCATTTAATTTGGCAGAATAGTTAGTATATATGGCAGGATATTGTTAAAAAATTTGATTGTAGGTTGTTACCATTCAATTAGATGAAAACTAATTGATTGATGATTGATGATTGATGATTGATTTCAAAAATCTTAGTTTTTGCTTTGAATGTTATAAACAACAATTTAGGGATTTATTATGAATATTAAAACTTTAGCTCTACAATCAACCTTTTTTAGCCTACTACTTCTTTGTGATGCTTCCTTTAATCACGAAGCAAAGGCGGTAAACTTTTTTGGAAAAAATTATTGTAACTATAAACATACAGATACGGTCATAGCAACTGGAGAAGTACTGTTTACAAATGTTCAATACCGCCTTTTTTTAACTGCCTATACCTGCGACGATCCATCTTTCCTTCATAGTGTTAATCCACATACGGTAGAACAACTCGAAGAAGCAGATGACTATGATTTAACAGATAAGGTTTATATGGGGACCAATGAATATATATCACATCATAATGGAATTACTAATGATGGCTCCATTGAATGTAGGGTAGAGCTTTATAGTATACCTCAAATTTTACTCTAATCATCATTTATACTTCTATGAAATTTTTTAGAAAAAGAAGTTTCACTCCAAACAAATGAGAGATCACTATAAAACTTAAAGTCGTTAGTTTTTTACTAATTTTTATTTTTAGTCCTTACCTATTCGCCATCGATTCCACTGTGATCAGGTTTAATTCACTCGCTGTGGACGATGGCTTGGTTAATAACGCTGTACGCGCAATTGCACAAGATAAATATGGTTATATCTGGTTCGGCACCGAACTTGGTCTTTCCCGATTTGATGGTCATAATCTAATAAACTACCAGGCAAATGTTAATAATGGATTATCAGGCAGTTATGTAAACTCTTTAAGTTTGGATTCTAATGGTGAACTATGGATAGGCACTCAAACAAATGGCATTAACACATACTTGCCAGCCACAGATTCATTCAGATCAATTGAAACAAATAACAGTGAGTTAACTTCTAACCATATCAATAGCCTTGTTGCAGATAATCGTCATGGGATCTGGATTGGCACCGATAAGGGACTGGAACATTATGATATTAAAAACCATATTTTTTCAAATTTTCATAATCAACTCAACTCCACATCTGCACCACTGACAAACGTAAAATCACTTTTATTAACTCAGAATGAAGATCTTTGGATTGGCACATCCAGAGGTCTGGCATTTTTACAAAAACAAACTCAAACACCTATAAGAATAAAGTTAACTGAAACAGAACAGCCTTATGTCAAGGCTCTGACGGAAGATAACAGGGGTAATATCTGGATTGGAACCAGTAAAGGATTATTTTTTTATGATAAAACTTCCCAAAAAATAAGCAAAGACATCAGAGTTATTAAAAAGCAGTTTGTTCTATCTTTACTCGTTGACCAGTCAGAAAACCTGTGGATAGGGACATTGGAAAATGGCGTTTATAAAATTACGACTAACGGTGAATATTCACACCATATCAATGATAAGGGAGATGATAAATCTTTAGGCGATAAAACTGTGTTGAGTCTATTCCAGGATAATTCAGGCATTATCTGGATGGGAACCTATGATGCAGGGATCCACTGGTTTGATCCAGCGCTGTTGTCGATGGGAGCACATGATAAAAGCTTAAGTTCGGTCTCATGTTTGCCTTCTAGTCTCATTTTTTCAACATTAATTGCAACTGAAGATTCGATCTTTATTGGCACAGATCGAGGACTGTCTTTATTCAATTTTAAAAAAAATCAATGTCAAAGCTTTTTTCAATTAAAGCCTGGTTCTCATTCGATTTCAGATAATGAAATTTTAACTATTTTTAAAGACTCTTCAGATAAACTATGGGTAGGCACGCAAAAGGGAATAGCCAGTCTTGATATTAACACCGGGATTTTTACTCGATATTCGCCTAATCTATCTGACAAAAGTGTTTCCTCCATTAAAGAGAGCTCTGATAAAAGGTTAATACTGGGTACTAACTCTGGAATTTATCTAAGCAATATCGAAAAAACTGAGTTTGTGTTATTCCCATCGGACAAACAGATTGAAAATATCCAAATCAATACTATGAT
>JBFFIY010000279.1:0-3590 GCA_041556195.1 Enterobacterales bacterium | reverse complement strand
TGGGTGCCATCAGGTGACGTGTTTATTCTTTGTTGACGACCGCCGCTAGAGCGATTTCGAGTATCTATATCGTGACGACGCACTTTTCCTTCTGCGGTGGTCAGGGTTACTGAGTATTGTTCGTAGGATTGTTCTCTTTCTAATGTCCAGGAACCACCTGCTGCATTGCTGTCTTTAATTAAGAGTCCCAAATCATCATAGTTAAAAGTGGAGCTATTGTTATTGGGATCGGTAAAGGTGGTGAGTAAGCCGTTAGCGGTATATAACATGTTATACGATGCCTGTTCTGCATCGGTAATTTTAGTGATATAACCATTGGCATTGGTTTCAATTTCGGTGCGTATGCCATAGGGACTGATTATGGCGGATAAACGACCACTGCTGTGTTCGAAGGTGGTGGTATTACCAAAACCATCTTTGACTGCTTTCAATACTCCAGCATTGTCATAGACAAATTCATAAATGATATGTTGATTGAGTGCATCCAGGGTTTTCAGGTGTTTTCCATTGTAATCAAATTGATAAATCTCATTGCCATCGGCGGAAGGTATGGCATAACCATTGAGATCAAACCGCTTCCAACTCGATGCATAGCTATGCAGGTTATAACGTCGTAGGATAGACAGATTATCTTCTGCATCAATCATGAGATCATTTATATTTGAGAAACAGGTTTTACTGGCGTTGAGTAAAACACCTTCGGAATATAAGCAGCCATTTGTTCCGATTATGCTGTGCAGTTTTCCAAGACGATCTATCATCATCACTTTGTTATCATGACGATAATAAATCTGTCCTTTACTGTCTTCAACAAAACCTGTTGGATTGTTTCCGACACCGGATTGCGTAGCCAGTTGGCCCTCTGCATAATCCAGTGTGCCATTACCTGCGATATGTTTAACAGTGCCGTCATCGAGTATTTCTTTAATTTGCATTGAGCTACCCACTAAAAAGCGGCCAGAGCGGGTAATGCGAATATCACGCAATTCACCAAAACTCGTATTGGTTGCAGGCAGGCCATCACTGTTGCTTCCAGTTTCTGAACCTGCGAATTTCTCCAGTTCACCTGAAGCGGAAATCTGATAAATGGCCTTTTGTATGCCATCTATAAAATAGATATTTTTCTGTTTATCAACAGCGATCTTTCCAATTGATTCAAAAGAGGTCGGGGTCGTTCCACCAGGCAAACAAATGATAAATTCACAAATAACAGGTATTGGTTCCTGGCAAAAGTCCAGTTGGCAGCCTGGTTGTTTGTGTGCCAATGTTGTTACAAAGCCTCGGATATCAAGATAATGCAAAGCATTGCCAACCGAAAGATACATGCTGCCATCTGCGTTAACACTGATATCGAAAATATTCTTGAAGCAAATGTTTGTCGCTAAATATTCCCCGTTAAATTCTTCATTACCCTGATGATCACATTGATGGCTAATCATATTATAAGCACGACCATCTGGTGATATACGCCACAGTTTTGCATCATTTGTGCTGGAATTATCCACCACATAAGTATTGCCAGCGGCATCCTTATCGATGACGGATGTATCAAACAAACATAATTCAAATAGAGCAATATTATTTGAAGTTTTGTTACAGGAAACATTGGGTAGTGGCACTTTTTGAAACAGGTTTTTATGTTGTACTTGATTACCTTTGATTTTTTCTCCATCGCCTTTGAGTAATAAACGATGTTCAGGAAAATAACGCTGTAAAGGATCTATCATCCAACCTGAATTGCTGTTGGTGATTGACTGGGCATTACTGCCAGGGTTTTGACCGCTAATTGGGCTTTCCAATGTAGCAAAAAAGTACATTCTTATTCTATAAAAAACCTCCATCGTCGCTGGATCACGTCGTAAAACTCTCACACCAGATTTACTCACTTTGCCAAATGCTTTTTCCCATTCTTCTGAAGATTCGTAGTACTGTAAACTATATTTCCAGATCACCTTAACTTGGGCACTTTCGGGGCGGTTGACAGCTCTTCCATAACGATCTTTACCAGACCACCTATAGGTGTACTTGAGGTTCTGAGAGGGTGGAAATTCCTTTTCAAAAACAGTTCCTGCAATTTTTACTCTCAATATAATACTGTACAGGCTGGCAGGTATATTGGTATCAGACAGCTTTATTTTAATGGTATTTAGTGCTTTACGGCCTGCTACACGATCACTACGGTAGTTTAAATTAAAAGGCACACCCGCCAATGGTACCGTTTCACCCAGGGTTTGATTCTGACAAATAATAATAGAGCCAGTAACACAATCAGGATCGACTAAATCTTCTTGATTGGTATTAGCAATTTCAGGATCGATAGCATCTTCTGGAGGCCCCCAGGGATGATTGAAATCCCAAGGGGTAAAATGACTAACAGGGACTCGCCAATAAGATTGTCCAACTACCAGCGTTTGAGCAATTTTAAGCAACTCTTCTGTTGAAATATTTAATGCGTTGATCCGCTCTCCACCATTCGTCTCTGCAACACCATCACCATTAACATCAAGCAAAGCTAAACCAGTTAATAAATCAATGGATAAAAATTTAATGACTTTACCATTTTGAGATGGGAACCAGGATGATTTATCATAATCATAAAAACCAGATGGAACGATGGCTCCAACCGGAAAGTCATAAAAATTATCAACATACACAGGAACTGGTTGACTAAAACGTACCTCTTTAGCCCCAACAGCTACCGCTTCATCAATGCTAAATTCAGACGCATAGGTATAACCGCTAAATTTAGGAAGTTTTGCTGGCATTGCCTTAAGCCCTGTTTTCCCAACCGTGTACTCTGAAGCTCTTACCGTTAATTGATTAAATGCTACCTCATCACCATCAGGTTTGATGATAGTTGCTGTCGTATTGGGTAAGAACATCATAGTGATTTGACGTACTCCACTACTATCTTCACTGATGCTGCTTTGATGAGTTTGGGTTTCCACTAAGGGAAAAGAAAAACTGCTTGAGAGGCTGTCATAAGGCGTTGCAACAATGTCATCAAGCAATGTGTATTCGCGCACGGGAACATCAAATGTGCGTTGAACGGGCAGCATTGTGTCTGAGCCAAGGTCTAAAGTCAGACTCCCCCCACCATTAACGGCAAGATCAAATTTACCATCCAGTCGCGTATAGGTATAACCGAATTCCGGGTGGAATTTAACCGTGACTTTGATCCCCGAAACGGGTTCTCCACTGACATTTATCACTCTACCAGCAACTACAGCTATACGACTGGGAGCTATCTTGCTCTCATCTACACGCAATTGAACAGGCGTTGGGCTTTTATATAAAAATTCAACGGTTTCAAGAAATGACTGTGTTCCATTTTGATTAATGGGTAAGGCAAGCTCGGAAGCATTGGGAGGCAGGATAATCGTTGGATCCTTTACCTGCACAAATTCAGCTGTTTCTACCACACCAGCTAAGGTTATGGCTTTGAGATGGTAGGTGGTATTAACAAATGGAGATATTGCCATTTGACCACTTGATGCCACTTCTCCATACCCAGGTTCTAAATAAACTTTTTGTGCATCATTGACATTCCATGAAAGAATGGTTGATTCACCATTATTAATAGAATCATT
>JBFFIY010000278.1:0-3684 GCA_041556195.1 Enterobacterales bacterium | reverse complement strand
CCCATCTATAGAGCCATGCAATGCTACGTCACTCATTATGAAGAGTCGATTTACAAACTCTTCACCATACTGGTGAAGATATCAACTTTGAGCACCTCAAAAAATTTGCTTCATTCAGTTTTAATTTTCAACCTTTATTCCTGTTTTGTTCTCATGCATCTTCGGTTGATTGCCATCTAAGCCGCTTCAATTATTAACTAATTCGCATAGAAATTAGATGCTGCTAGTGATTTAAATAACACTTTGGCTCTTTCTAATCGATTTTGTATTCTTTTTATCCAGATCAGATTCTGTCAAACTTAACTCATCCTCCTGCTCAACATAATGAGCACAAGATGGAAAGGGCTCACAACCCATGCTTTTAAGATCGGTACTTTCGGATTTCTGTTCTTGAGTTTCTAGATTGTAACTTCCGTCACCACTGTCTTTTGACCCCGCACTGGCAAAAAGAGGTATCAGGGTTAAGCTTATAGCTAATAGTACAATTAAAAATTTAATCATTTTAATTTCTCCGGGAACAGTTAACAAACCATGTCCATTTATAACCGAACAATCTTAATTGCTCACCCTCAAGATTTATTAAATAGAATCTCTACGTTTTTTATACATTTTTGTATTCTTCTTATCCTTATCAGATGCCGTCAAACCTGGCTCATCTGGTAGCGCGGAAATATCAGAACATTCTGGAAAGCGACTACACTCATTTAGAGGGCTTGGAACTTTTTTTCCGCTTTTTTGAATCCATGGGTTAAAATTTAAATTACCTAAACCAAAATTTTTAGTAGCAGAATTGGCAGCTAAAGGACTCAGGGTTATACTTATACTCATCAAGGCTATTGATAATTTAGTCATTTTTTTATCTCCAAAAAACAAATTAGTTAACATTCTCCTATTCATAACAGCTACAACTGTTAATTATTCATGTGTTTTTCACATGTTCATTACATCCATGACTGAATCGATATTATGGAACCGATATTATCGAACGGGTTAATTATTACCGTAAAAAGGTGGATTTGTTGAATGAAGAGATGTGAAAAGATGTGAAAAGATGTGAAAGCTTCGTAATCTGAAAAAAATGAATTAAAAAGTACTATTTAACCTAAGTACGGGATAAGAACAGCAACCTAGCACAACTATCTTAGCGGTTATCTGCGCTGAACTAGCTACCAATAGCACGCTATTGCTACGCTAGTTCGCCTTGATAACCACAAAAATATTTACACTGGACAGATTTCAACCCATCGACAACATCATATTAGCTATAAAGTATTTATAACCTACTGATATTTAATGTTTTTTGACTATTCTTATCCCGAATTCAGGTCATTTAACCTCAACTCTGGATAATATATGTCATCTAATTTCCTTAAGTGTCAAATTTTCACTATGTTACAAGCATTGATACTTTTTAAATATTGGTTAATAGGCTCATATTGGGTATTGGAATTTTTTGTGCTTAGCAAGGCAAAGCTTCCGCACCCTGCTTATTCACACGGATGTGATGTATGCAGGTTTTGCAGGAACAAAAACATGTCACACTCCTTACTTATGCCCTGTAAGCATATTCACAAACGAATAGCTCACTATTTTGAGTGAATTTATTGCCAGGAATGGCATATACCCGTGATACCTGGAAATGCGGGATTTCAGAGCTTCAGTGGGAATCCAGGTCAAGGCGTCACTCGTAGAGAATAACTGGTCATTTTTAAGAGCGACAAAGCTTCCGCGTCCTGCTAACGCCCCTTACCTCCGTCCATGGAGGCAACGAAGGACTGGTTTTCCACTGAAGCTCCCGAAGGGCAAGCCAATAAGTGCCCATCTTCTTCATTATGAAAGCTGGATTTAGAAAGAAAATTGCTTATCTCCATGGATGGAGTGTATGCAGTAGCAATGCTGGGAGCATTGCCTGTCCAGGCATTTTCTTCATACAATCCATCCATGGACATAAATAACTAATACTGCACTTTTGCCTACAGGACGTAGGTAAGGGGCGTTAGCAGGATGCAGTAGCTTCAAGCCTCGAATATGGACGCTTCTTGACTTGCTGAAACCTGCATTTCCAAGTATCACGGGTATAGGTTCCATTCAGTGAGTTCTATTGGATATTAGGTGATGAGGTTAGTCTATGTTGTAAATAACGGCTTTTTACCTTTAATTTGTAGCATTGCATAACACCATAATATATTTTGACAATCTAGCCTGTTTCATATATTTTATTATGTGGAAGGATCTTACAAACATCGTTTCAGGAGGAAACAAGTGTGACACAAGCTCGTCAGAATATAGTTTCAATCTCAGATACTCCCTATTATCACTGTATTGGCCGCTGTGTGCGCCGAGCTTTTCTTTGTGGGAAAGATGAGTTTTCAGGCAAGTCATTCGAACATCGAAGGCAATGGATTGTAGACAGAATTAATGTACTTTCTTCGGCTTTTGCGATTGATATTTGTGCTTACTCAGTTATGTCTAACCATTATCATCTTGTAGTTCGACTATCACCTGAAGTATCTAAGCAATGGACACAAAGTGAAGTAATTGAGCGCTGGCAAAAGCTCTTCACAGGTGGAGTATTGGTTAAGTTGTATCAATCTGGTGTAGTTATGTCAGATATAGAAATAAATGCTCTAGACACCATGACTGAGATCTGGCGTAGTCGCTTATCGGATTTAAGTTGGTTTATGCGTTGTCTAAACGAGCATGTGGCTAAAATGGCCAATAAAGAGGATAAATGTACTGGACGATTCTGGGAGGGACGATTCAAGAGTCAGGCGTTGCTTGATGAAGCTGCTTTAATGACTTGCATGGCTTATGTTGATTTAAACCCAATTAGAGCCAATATGGCTAAAACACCTGAAATGTCAAAGCATACTTCCATCCGAGAAAGGATACGACAACACTTGGGTAAATCACACCAAGCTGATAACATATTGGTGATGGATGGCGACAATGCTAATAGCCAGGGGATACCCTTTTGTTTTAATGAATATTTAAAGCTCATTGACTGGTCTGGAAGAGCAATTAGAACAAATAAATCAGGCTCAATTCCACCAAACCTATCTCCTATTCTAAAACGATTGCATTTAGAACCAGAAACCTGGATGAGCCAGGTCAATCATTTCGGCAAACGTTATTTTAGAGTGGCAGGTTCAGCAAATAAAATTAAAACACTGGCTCTAAAGATTGGTTTAAAATGGATGAATGGCCAAGGAAAATCCTCACCTTTTGGTATTCCTGTTTAATAAAAATTTTCCTTCTGGTAATACAAACACAATTGGGTTGCCGAGAATTTTCTGTGTTTTAAAATCGTAGTCTTAGTGATTTTTTCAAAACGAACTCAGTTCAATCAAAACGCATAGCTAAAAAATCAAAAATAATTTTTTGAAGCTGTGCCAAAAACACTTTACCACTACAAATTATAAATAATTTTCTAAAATGTTCCTAATGGATGTCCAAATGTTCTCCAAATGTTCTCTCAAAATGTTTTTCATTAACATATAACGACTCTCACGGCAAATTTTAAGATGTTACTGTAAGTTACAGCCAGGGCGGGATCACGCATTTAAAGAAAATAACATGATATCCTAAAAAATTTTGAACTTTATTGAAATTACAGGATCAGATCATTACCTTAACTCAATAATTAGCCCATCATGTCATTTTTACAAGAAATTGAAAGTATTG
>JBFFIY010000277.1:0-3716 GCA_041556195.1 Enterobacterales bacterium | reverse complement strand
CGGGTACATATAAGCTGGAAACTCGGCTGTCAGAGTTATATTAGATAGATTCCCGTTTCTATTGATCTTGAAATTGAACTTAGCTTCCATTATTCTTGGTCCTTACGCATAGTTATTAAAGTCAAAATAATTGCTAACGTACTCATTATTATTGCTGCTTCCTTCATCACTCACTCCTTAGCTCTTGGTGCTTTGGTTATCTCTAAATCCATTATGTCATTTTGTAATTTTTCTGCTTGGCAACCGCCATCCCATTTTAAATCACAGTTCTTACATCCAATTTTGTTACAAGTTTCTGCAATCACAGTCTTTAGCCTGTTTCTGAGTTCCCGATTCTCTTCCACAAATCCCTCCATTCATTGTTAAAAGGTGACGGGGCTGGTGCTGTCCGGAGACTCGAACTCCTGTGACAGTTGTTTCCATTGCTGCCCTGACAGATACCTATCTGTTAAACCACACTTACCCCGTCATAAATCTATTTACCTGCGTTCTTTGCAATCAACAAATAAGATGCTGATACTAATTTATCCATGTCTATTTTAGAAGCTAACTCAGCAAAGTTTTCATCCAAATATCTTTTGACGAAATCTTTTTGGATTAATTCAAAAACCATATTTTGCCAACCTTCTGGGTTGTAATAATGGTTACTTATTCCGTTTTTCAAAACATCTTTAAGAGCATTATAAAACTCTTCTTTTGGTAAATCTTTAAAATATTCATCTGCTAAATCATTAATTCTTTTTTCTAACTCTTTACTTATTTCCACTTTCCTTCTCCTTTGTTAAAATCCCCTCAAAGCCCACTCTCCAAACAGCCCCGTTTATAATCATGGGCCTCAAGGGTTCCCCCCAGGTGTCAGTCAATCCTAGCAATTAGTTAGTATCGCACCCAAAGAAAATCAATTATCATCTTTAAACCTAGCAACAGATCCCTCCCACTTTACCCACTTCTCTGAGTATATGTTGAAAGAATATCCTTCTGATCTTAATTCAGATTGTCTCTCTTCTGATAGTTTGCTTTCGACATTGGTTTCAGGCATATATTCCCAAGACTCTGCTTGCATATGCTTTGAAGGTTCGTGGTATTCGTAAGGTCCAGACTCTATGATCTCGCCTTCGTCATTGATTCTTGTTGATCCGTATGAGCTTGGTTGTCTTGTTGTGTATTTCATTCGACTCTCCTTTGATAGACAAAACCTACCATGGACAAAGAACAAATCAAGCTTATTTTTTCATATTGTAAACAAACCAAATCATTAAGATTATGTAAAGAAAGAGAGTCGCTATTGCTACCCAAGGGCCAAAGGTTTCAGTCTTCATGTTTAGGTTTCTTAGAAATATTAAACAACTCTTGTGCTAATTCCTTTAGGTTTTCTGGGACTTCTTCAGACTTTGTTTCTGGTTTATCAATCTGGCCTAACCTATGTTTTCCTAGATGGATTGCCATTGCAGCATTCTTTGCAGCTTGTCTCATCTGATAATCTCGTAAGTATGCTTTACCTCTAGCTTTTGCAACCTTTAGAAGTCCACCGAAACGCCGCCTCAATTCAGTTTCAGACAATCCAGTAAGAGTTGCTATGTCTAGCTCTGAGTTTCCATCAAATGCGAGCTTAAGAATTTCCTCATCGTCTAATGAAAACGAACCAAGGGATCTTCTTTTCTTATCTTTCTTTTCTGACATTTTATCCTTGGCAAACCTTTAATATTACAGCTTGTTTTATCTTATCATAATTAGCAAAACTAAGTTTGTTTATGGATATGTATAAAGACCAAAGTATAAGAGATGTTAAAGCAAGGTGAAGGATTAGTCCTAAGTAAGCTAAGTTCTTTTGAGCATGAGTTAAGAGTATGTTGTGGCCTTCATATCTTGCAAAGTCTACGTTGTTAGCTATTGGAGGATCTAGTTTGCTATAATAAAAGTTAGTAATATCAGTATCTTGCTTGTTATAGAGCCAGTTGTTGAGATAGGTAAAGATTGTTGGAACGTGCCTTGAGGAAGCAAGCTTTGCATGAAGGTTTAGAATCTTTGTTCTATCTAGGCTCTTTCTTCTGATGCTTTTCCATATTGTGGTGAAGGTGAGCATGAAGTCACCCAAAACTAGGATTGGATAAAGTACTAAATACTTCTTGTTTGACTTAATGAGAGTCCTGACAAGTGGAGAAATATCGCTGGGCAGCATTAGGGCCTTTAAGTGGGTTTTTCTCCAATCTTGCCAGAACATAAAACGGGTTATAATTCGTAGTAAAGTGATGAAAGCTCGGTCTGAATCACTGCTTAATAATATAGCAAAAAAGAGGAATTGCATTTGATCTTTTTGGCAGCTCTCAGGGCCTTCTTGAGGGTGGTTAATGTAGATACCTGGCTTTACCTCATGTTCCCTTATTATCTCGTTATAGGCCATTTGTGGGCTTCTCTGAAGGTAATCAAAGGGCTGTGGGGAGAAGTGGTTATAGCAGAGATATTGACCTGAGTGCTCTAGGCATCTTTTCATGCTCAGTCCACCCTTGTCTGGCATTTTTGATCCTATAAGGTGGAATCTATCAGTATAGTCAATAAGCTCTTTCATTGTGTTTCCTTTTTGATAATTAAAACGGGCAAGCTGTCAGTAGTCTAGCTCTATTTTGTTTTGATAGGCAAATTCACCCCAAAGCTCTCTTGATGCTATGTTGTAAGCAGCAGCAGCCTCAATCTCAGTTTTAAAATTTCCCAGAAATAATTTTTTGCCATTTTTTTTGTGATAAGCGGTCCATTTATTAATTTTGACATTTTTATTCTTATAAACGCCTTTATACTTAGAAGTACACCCAGAATTTTTTGACCTATTAACGTTGTTTTTTCTCCTGTCGGCCATTCTTAAATTACATCGCCTGTTATCCAATCTGTCTCTGTTTTTGTGGTCTACCTCTATCCCCTGTGGGCTTACCTTGAGAATATCCAATAATATCAATCTGTGTAAGTAATAGCTTTCCTTTGCCTGTCCATATTCAGTTTTAACGTATCTGTGGCACGTTATATAAGAACCCCAATACCCCCAGTTGGGAAATATCTCCATAAATTTCTTATCTTCCGTTGATATAATTGTTTTTACTGGCTTTTTAATTCCGACTTCAATCCATATCTCTGACGAGCTTTCCTCTATAATCCTCATGCCATCCCTTTTCTTCTAAGTGTGCTCTGAATTTTGCATTTTTCCTAAAAAAAGTCACTAAACCTATTTTATGTTGTTTTTGGTGACAAGATCGGCAGCCTGGGTAAAGGTTCCAAAGCTCATCTGGGCCGCCAGCTCCTCGTCCACGAATATGGCAAGGGTCGCTTGGTGGTCCTTGGTTACAGACTGAACATGGCAGCTCCCTAATTCTTTGAAGGTTTTCTTCATTTACTTCTCTTTTTCTTTTTTCCACACTCGCCACAAACCTCTCCTTCATCTCCAACAGGCTCTTCAAAATACTCCGCATAAAAATCCTTCTTAGATACATCATAAAGTTCCATATCAGTGAAGATCTCTTCTGGGTCTAGTTCTGAATCAAATAAGTACTCATGGAGAGTCTCGTTAGTCATTTTACCAATTCTTGAGTTCATCCATAGCACAAACTTTCTAGCCTGCTTTTTTGATTTGATCCCAGTGTGAATGTTTACAGGTAATAAGGGAATATGGACACCTTCTTCTTGTTTTGTTGTGAGAAAACGCAATCTTTGGTGACCATCTAAAATGTAAT
>JBFFIY010000276.1:0-3786 GCA_041556195.1 Enterobacterales bacterium | reverse complement strand
GATTTAATCGATGCTAGATTGTCTATGTTCATGATAGTTCTCATAATAGAGATCATGGACTAAATAGATAAATATTTCAGGCTCTTTTTATTCTGGAATCACTTACTTCTTTCGGGCTCATTTCATATTGGACAAGGCTAACACTTGCAATACCTTAGGCTCCATAGAAATAACTTTATCTTTAAAAAGAATTTGTGAGCGACTAACCTCTACTTTCATATATCCAACAAAAAAATCATTCATCCACGAATTTACCATAGTTATTTAAGGAGGTTTGCTTTTAACGTTAAACCTTACTTTTCAGAGAGTTTCAAAGCTGACTTTTAGTACCCAAAGTATACTAAAGCGTAATTAAAAAATTCAAAAAGCAAACAACAAACAGAAACAATTTTAAAATCAGGCTATTTTGCTTGTTTTTACGATTTTTGAAAAATGATGTTTTGTCGCTCAAAACCTGTTCAATAAATTCAAATCCCTTCAAATTTACAAATAATTTTCGCTTTATTTCCTCCCCTGGTTTGAGAAGTAACGTTTACAAAAATAATTTCTTATTAATTCATTTAAGGCAAAATTGATGCCATACTGTATACCCCTGATATATAAACATTATTAATTTGAAGCAAAAAAACATGTATAAAAATGAACAGTCGATATGTATAAAAATGGACACTTATTGCATAATAATGGACAGGTTCTATTTATCAGGGCAGCAGCTGTATATCGATGGCTCCAGTAATTTAATACTGGTAAACCTGAAATCATATGTAAATAACCTCAGCTCGGGATAAACAGGAATCATCAGCGACTTGTTTCAACATAAAGCCGGCGACATTAACACGTAAAACTTTAAGTGTAAGCTTTCTATTAGTTAGCGAAAAACCATGCTTAAACTCCTCAGTGATGGCACCATCAACAAACGCTGCAGAACGCACAATAACCCTGTCGAATTTACTTTGCCTGGCAATGTCTTCTTGAGCAATGAGCACTGCTAGCGATGAAAGACGGGGATGATGAGGCAGAACAAACCTGAAACAACCGAATGAAAGCAGGATGCAATCGAATGATCAGCACTATCATACTAAGCATGCCACAGATATTTTGTGGGCAATGCTGTCGGTTCGTAATTGAGAACAATTAACCGTTGAATATAGTTGGTCACAAGAAAAATATATTAAGACTACTAAATTACTCGCCCGACATATTTTTGTCTCAAACCAACCTGCTTAAAAAGTCTCAGTGTATGCATCTCATTTTTGATTATTATCTTCATAAGTAACCTCAGCACGGGATAAGCCAGGCCGCTCAATACAGTGATTTTCGCGCCATTCTGCGTTACCTGAAAACTGCATCCTGCGTTTTCAGAGTACATACCATCCCTGGCAATAAATTCACTCAAAATAGCCAGCTATTCGTTCGCAAATTTGCCTACAGGAAGTAAGTAAGGAGCGAGACATGTTTTTGCTCCTGCAAAACCTGCATACATCACATCCATGTGAATAAGCAGGACGCGGAAGCTTTGCCTTGCCTGGCACAAAAATCCCAGCATTGAGCCAATTATTGACATGTGTAAAATATAAACAGCTATAACTTATTGAAATTCAGATGTTTAATATAAATAGCAGTAAAGTATTATTTCACTTACCGATATTGTAATTTTCAAAATGAAATATTTAACTGTAAAGGTGATTGTTTAGACTGTTCCAAGAATTTCACACCTACCCCAAGCAACCTTATAGGCTTCGGATACCGCTTACGTAACCCTTTAAACAATCCTGTAAGTAACTTAATATCCAAGCCATAAGATTTAGATTCAGCAGAATGCAAAACAAAGTTTTCCATTTTTACTTTGACATAAACTTTGCGAATTTTATCTGCCTGCTCTATTTTATCTAATCGCCTGTCTAAACTTGAGATCAGTTTATGAAAAGCATTTTCACATTCTTTCCAATCACTAATGTTTTTTTCAAAGGTTGTTTCGACGCTCACCGACTTGCGTTCTGAATGGCTGGTTACTTCGCGTGCATCGATTCCACGACACAGATCATAAAAATACTTACCGCTTTTACCAAATTTCTTAAGCATCACACTCAATGGCACCTGACGTAAATCGTGACAATTAGAAATACCCATAGCTTCAAATTTTGCGGCAGTAACTTTACCGACACCGTAGAGTTTCTTAACAGGTAGCTGCTGAATGAATTGGTTTTGTTCTTCAGGTAGAATCACTTTTAAACCCGCAGGTTTATTCCAATCACTGGCAATTTTAGCGAGAAACATATTAGTCGCCACACCAGCCGATGCAGTTAACTTTGTTTTTTTGAAAATTTCACGACAAATAGCCTGAGCAATTAGTGTAGCTGAACCTTGCATTAGCTTGCAATCAGTTACATCTAAATATGCTTCATCAAGCGAAAGAGGTTGAACCTGATGAGTATATCGATAGAAAATATCTCGAATGTTTTGTGACTCATTCTTGTATTTTGCCATATCAGGTTTCACAAAAATAAGATCAGGACAGAGTCGTGCGGCCTTTGAAGAAGGCATTGCAGAGTGAACACCATAGCGACGGGCCATATAATTGCAGGTTGCAACAACTCCACGAGAATTGGGTTGACCACCTACAGCAACAGGCATATTGAGCAAACCAGGATCATCACGTTGCTCTATGGCTACGTAGTAACAGTCCATATCCACATGAATTATTTTACGCATGATCAACTTGAAGTTTGTATGACATTAATAACACATCAAATAAATACTACTTAAACAAGTAGCAATGTTAACATATTAATAGAGATGAAGGTAATTTAGTCTATAGTTAAGATATTTAGGCTATTTATGAATAAAAGTATCCATGCATTAGTGTCCGGTCGTGTCCAGGGCGTCTGGTATCGTGCCAGCACCCAAAATAAAGCTCAAGCACTGGGGCTTAGGGGCTGGGTACGCAATTTAACTGATGGTCGCGTAGAATTAGTTGCCGAAGGTGACAAGCAAGATTTACAACAACTGATCGATTGGTGTTGGCAAGGCCCGGAACTGGCACAAGTGAGGGACATTGATATGGAATGGTTCGATGCTACAAATGAATTTTCCGTATTTTCCACGAAGGCAACATTGTAAGCCTAATCAACCTCAACTCGGGATAAGCAGGCCTCTCAATAAAGTGATTTTCGCGCCTTTCCAGGATTACTGGAACAATAGAATTAAACAAACTGTCTACTAAAAAGCAATGAGTGATTTCGGAGCTCAATGGTGAGCCTGTACGTTCCTCTATCGACGCTTAACCTCTGACCTTACGGGCAACGGCTCATGACTCGAGGTCTCTGCGGGTATTTAACCCTTACCGAGTAGAGGGCTTTCACCTCCAATCTTTTGCCGATTTATCTCGGCGCTCCGCCTGTCCTTTAAACTTGCATATGTGTTAGTCATGACTACTACAAGCACCCCAAAATATTTGTTGAGAAAAAAGCGTGTATCCATAGTTTTTAATCATAAGTTGTTTGGCTTGACGACCGGAGTATGAATTAACACTGCGTTTATTTACCATGTGATCATTCCATGCAGCATATATTAGTAATGCTTCAATATCAGTTACAAGTTTTTCTGTAATATTGCCATCTGCATCTTCTATTGTGGCAACAGAAATACTTAACAACACACCGTCTAAAGACGGTGGGTTAACATTAAGGACTGAAAGTCCATTTTTGACCGGCAAAGCCGGTTGATTTACTATTCCACATCAAAGTAATCATTTGGGTTCTTTTCAAAGTGATGCTCTAAGTATTC
>JBFFIY010000275.1:0-3895 GCA_041556195.1 Enterobacterales bacterium | reverse complement strand
TTACCCCTAAAATGAGCCATCTCATCGTTCAAAAATGGTCAAATAATCGAGTATACTCACATTTTTTGCCTCGATCTGACTCATTTTAGAGGCAACCTGAACAGTTACGGGTACATGTAACAACTCGCTGAGTAGTTACGAAGGTATTAGCTAGAAGGTATTAGCTAGAAGGTATTAGAATGACCCTTTGATAAATTTTGTGATGGTTAATGGTCGTTTAAATTGATTCTATGAAAAATCAAAAAATCTGCTGACATAATTATTTCGATTATGTTAAAACATACGCCTATTTAAAAAACAACATTTGGTCTGAATATGGATTTAAATTTAGTCAATAAACGAGCTTTAGTCTGTGGAAGTTCGCAGGGTATAGGTCGGGCATGTGCACTTGAACTAGCTAATTTAGGTTGTAGCGTCACCTTGTTTTCTCGTAATTCAGAGAAATTAATGGCTGTTAAGGCCGAATTAGATGATTCAAAGGGACAACAACACCATATTTTAGTGGCAGATTTTAACCGACCAGAACAGGTTAAAAGTGCCATTGAACAACACATTGCCCAAACAGGCCCAATAGAAATTCTTATTAATAACACGGGTGGGCCAGCCCCTGGTCCAGCTCATAGTGCCGATGTTTCAGCATTTATAGATGCTTTTCAATTACATTTAGTCAGTAATCAATATTTGGTACAAAGTCTGTTAGAAGGCATGAAATCCTCTGGATATGGGCGCATTATTAATGTTATTTCTACTTCGGTTAAACAACCCATTGCTGGTTTAGGTGTTTCAAATACTATACGTGGTGCAGTTGCGAGCTGGTCAAAAACCCTGGCAAGTGAATTAGGACCATTTGGGATCACAGTTAATAATGTATTACCTGGCGCAACGGCAACTGTTCGTTTAGAAGGCATTATTAAAAATAAGGCCGAAAAACAAAACAAGAGTATTGAGCAGGTAACTCAGGACGAGAAAGCACAAATTCCATTGCGCCGATTTGCCAGGGCGGAAGAATTTGCCAATGCTGTAGCCTTTTTAGCCTCTCCAGCAGGTGGTTATATTACAGGGATTAATTTGCCAGTTGATGGTGGCCGAACCTTATGTCTTTGAGGTTTCTAAAAATGAACCTTGTTAGTGAGAATGTCTTTAACAATTAATTTTAGTTGTGTGATAAAAGTTGTATGAAAAAATAAAGAAAACAAACTTAGGTCAACCAATGCTTGTTCAGTCAGCTGTTAAAGTGAACAGGTTAAATACCAACCTTTGTGTTATTTTTCAAGCTGTTAGATTTTTTCTCTTTTTTAAAATCTCCAGGAGATAGACCATATTGAGCTCTAAAGCATTTACCAAAATAACTTTGAGATGAAAACCCAACTTCGAAAGCACTGTAACTGGTACCATATCCCTCATTTAATAAGATTTTTGCTTTTTCCAGCCGGAAACGCCTCAAATATTCTGTTGGACTCATATCGAGAATGCCTCTTAACTTTCTATAAAACTGCCTTTCACTCATTGCGATTTTTTTAGCAATACTGTTCACAGATAAAGAAGGTTCGGTGTATATATTTTCAATAATACCATTGAGTTTGGCTATAAATTTTTCATGCTGGCTATTCTTAGAGGGGTCTATATCAGAGCTAAATTCCGTTGCAGTTTCATGTCCGGGCAGGAAAGTGGTTTCCGCAAACCGTTTTTTCAGAATATTTCTTATGTCCAATAAATTTTTGAGTCGGATTTTCAGTTCTTCAACATCAAAAGGTTTGGTTAAATATTCATCAGCCTGCTCGTGCCAGCCTTTAAGTCGGCTTTCTCTATCCCCTCGTGCGGTTAATAATATAATGGGTATGTGATTCGTAATATTGTTGTTTCTGAGCATTTTTGTTGCTTCATAGCCATCCATTTTAGGCATCATCACATCACTTATGATCAAATCGGGTACTTCCGAAATAGCTGTTTTTACACCTTCTTCTCCATCAAATGCAGTTATTACCTGATATTCATCGTTAATGCTCTCTACAATAAAACTAAGCATATCTTTATTATCTTCTACAACCAAAACCAGCGGTGAGTTATTGTCGATTTTGGTTTCATACGAATGTACATCTTGTGATATGGGAAGTGTTTGATTGGTTAAACTCATTAATTCCATGGCGATAATTTCATCATTACTGTGGGAATTTACCTGGTTATCATCCACTTCACCAATAATAGGTAAGTAGATGGCTATGGTCGTTCCTTTACCTAACTCACTTTCGACTTCAATTCTGCCTTGATGTAGTTCGACCAGATTTTTGACTAATGATAACCCTATTCCCGCGCCCGTGACCTGTTCACTATTTTCGTCCAGTACTCGATTATAACGTTCAAATATCGAATTTAGTTTATTCTCAGGAATGCCTATGCCACTATCTTGAACTTGAATTTCTAATTCATTGTTTACTGTTCGTTTTGAATAGACCTGAATAGTGCCCCCAGCCTTGGTGTATTTAATCGCATTTGATAGCAGATTTAATACAATTTTCTCAAGAGAATCTGTGGTTAACTCGAAATTTACTTCAGCAATTTGCTTGATTGAGAGAACAATATTTTTTTCTTTGGCAAGATCAATAAAAGCTTCTGTAAGAAGTTTAATTATTTTTGCTGTTGCCTGTGGGGATTTTTGGGTGATAGATTTCAATTTAAAAGTTTCCAGATTAAGCAACTGATCGACCATGCGTAGTAAACGGTAACCATTTCTCTGAACGATATTTAATCGAGATATTTCATCCTCATTCTTGTTAGTTTTAAGAACCTGTGCAAGAGGGCCAAGA
This sequence comes from Enterobacterales bacterium, assembly GCA_041556195.1. Classification (GTDB taxonomy): domain Bacteria; phylum Pseudomonadota; class Gammaproteobacteria; order Enterobacterales; genus 21-14-all-40-8. The sequence goes on along the minus strand of JBFFIY010000275.1, from coordinate 1,091 downwards.
ATTAGTGTTAGAGGAGTTCTGAATTCATGAGATACATTGGCAAACTCTTCATTTTTTCTCGAAAGTAGCTGCTCTACTTTTTGTTTTTCGTTTTGTAATTCTGATGTTCGTAGCGCGATAGTTTTTTCCAGGCTAAGTGCACGTGCTTTCAGGAGCTGGGTGCGCTTATGGATAACGAAAAAAACAAGCAGTATCAAACTTATGATATAAATGCTGTAAGCCCACCAGGTTAACCAGGGGGCAGGAAGAATAGTAAACTTAAGAGTTTTTTCCTCACTCCAAACATCATTTTTACTGGCAGCCTTAACTCTAAGCAAGTAGTCACCTGCTGATAAATCATCAAAAGTAACACCATTATTACCAGCGTTAGTCATAACCCAATTGTTATTGACTCCTTCTAGTTTATGGGCATATTTGTTTTTTTCTGGGTTGGCATAATGGAATGCTCTAAATTCAAAACCCAGGCTATTATTATCATGTTCAAGCACCATTTCCTTTAATTCTAAAATAGGTTTTTCAATACTAAAACCATTATAATTGATTAAGGGTTTTACCTGCTCTCCATTTAAATATAAATTGCTGATGGTAACTTTAGCTGGCCTGATATTTTTTTGGATGTCACTGGGGTTAAACAGTGAAAATCCTGTTCGACTACCAAAAAACAATTCTCCATTGGGCAGCGTTAAGCTTGAGCGTGGTGATATATAACTACTGATTAAGCCATCCGTATATTGATAATGTGTTGAACCCTGTTTTTCTGGATGGAATCTGTACAAACCAGAGTTGCGAGTTTTTAACCAGAGATACCCCTCAGCATCCTCATGAAATCCCAAAAAAGATTGAAGTAGAGGAATGTTGAATTGTTCGGAAACAGAACGAACAGTTTTGGTTTTTGTGTTAAATTCAAAAAGGCCGCGTTCTTCAATAGAGATTAAAAGAGTTGTTTCGTTTTTGAGAGAAATTGAAAGTATTTGTGTTGTAAAATTCTCTTCTGGCTCTGCATAAACAAGCTCAGCTTTATTCAGTTGTTGACTGATAAATAGCAGGCCTTTATTCGAGCCTACCCATAAGTTACCTGATTGATCCCATAT
>JBFFIY010000274.1:0-3916 GCA_041556195.1 Enterobacterales bacterium | reverse complement strand
TGCTTATTTGAAATCTCAGGGGCTTTGTTCATTACGAGATGGTTGGATTAAGCTTCACTATCCTAAGTGAAACGCCCTGTGCGGACCCGCATGCAGGGTGTTGTGGGGGCTGGAGGTTAGAGACCTCCGGCTACCCGATTAGAATCCGTCTTCATCATAGCTATCAATTTGCTCATTAACAGAATTAATGAAACTTTCTGCCTCCACAATAAGATTATTTAAATCTTGATCTGTGACGACTACCGATTCATTATCTTTATTCTTCCCACCTCTATGGACCAAATCGTGCCGCTTCACAACTGCCTTGAATATGTTTGATAAATCACTTGGGAAGCTAACATCCAAAGTTGATTTGTACATAGGCTTTATTTTTTTAATGTTGTGCCACATAAGACCAAGCAAGTAATTCTTAACTTCACTTTCTATCGCGTCATGTGTTTTGAAAACATCTGACAAGCAGAAATTCTGTTTCTTAAACTCAGGATTAGATTCCACGAACTTACGGAGTATATCCTTATCCTCTAATACCGTACTGATAAACGCATCAGAAAGATAAGTTTCAATTGCTGTAATTACGTTTACATACAGCAGACCAAGTAAGTGTTGCTTAGCATCACCGGTAATACCGCTCTCAAGAATCACCTTGATATGACTTATAGATGTCCTGAATGATTCAAAGTACTTGTTGCCAGTTAAATATGAATCCAAATATGAGTCATCATAATCATCTGGACTTTCTCTACCTGTCCATTCGGGACAATCTGCCGATAAATCATCTGCTAAGGATTGAATTAAGTTATCATCAACGAACTCACAAAAAACACTTAATTCGTCATGTGCTTCGTAAGGGCCACCCCAGATGTATATGTAACCACCTTCTCTCGATTCATAAGGTGTTCTCTCTACAGGATCTTCAAAATTGTCAAAAAACCACTCCCGCATTTTTTCAATTTTTTCTTCTTGAGATAGAGCTTGAAAAGCTTCAGTTGAATATGTTGAATCACCAATAGTGATATTTCTTTCTGCAATACTCACAAGACCTCCTGAGAATTCTAACGCCCGGCTCAGCTGTAGCTGATGCGGAGCGACTTTTGTGTTATTGTTTGAGCGCCAGCGAGTAACACCAAAGGCGCGTAGTAACAGCTATCAGCTGGAGCCGCTTGTTAGAATACTTCTCAGTGCTCTACTAGGAAATGTTCTTGCAAAATTTCATTAAACTTACCTTTATTTTCTATGCCGAACTTATCGAAGATGGCACGAAGTAGAGCAACTATAATAACTTCCGATATATTTAGAAGACACACTTCATCAATAGCTTTACCACTTTTATATTTGTACTTTCTTGCACTATTTGGATGAAGTATTACTCCTCTTACATCACTTAGTTTTTCCCCTAAAGTCTTATCCTTACTGTATTGCATTGGAATAAACGACTCCAACTTAGACCTTAACTCTTCAGTTAAGTATTTATTGATCATATAGTCGTATTTAGGCAAGGATTTATTTCCATGCTTATGGTACCACTGCTCCAATGCAGAAATACAAACTACTGTATGCTGGGCTGCATTAAAACTGTTTCCTATATATTCAAAAATCACGTTTCTAATCAGATCCAGCGGGCTATCAACCATATCAATCCACAGGTCAACCACGTTTTGAAAATTTCTGCTAACTTCATGAACAGTGATGCCGGTAAATGGATTCCATTCGTCCTTGGAAACTTTATCCAATTGATACTTAGAAAGGAAAGTAGATATCAAAACTGGACGTTCAACTACTCGCATATCTTTTGGCAACGTATCATCTTCACATGTCAATTTAACATCTAATGCCAAACATGGACGAACCATTAAAAGTGAAAACATTTGGGCAACATTGTGAATATGAACACATAGTTCATGAGCATCAATCTTTTTTGAATTTGATTTGAGGAATAACCGATATGAAACGTCTCCTTTTTTAAAAAGATGAACTCCTTTGTCATCCAATATTTTTGCTACATCTGCATTTATGTCTTTCTCGATTTGACCAAGATCTACACCATCATCGTTGGATTGAAGCACCAATTCATTAGTGATGGCTTTTGGGTCCGCCAAGTACCCTGATGTTAGTTTCATAACAGTGAGGTCGAAATTTCTATATTTTGCGGTTAAGACGCTCGTTTGAAAACCTAAAGATGCCTCAAGTAATAAAAGGGACAGGCACTTCTATTTAGAAGCCAGGAATATCGGATGATGTCAAGGATAGTGCCTGTCCTGTAAGTCTTGTAAGTCTATTAATTTGTGCCATGAATTAGGTTGCCGATAATAAACCAACATACAGAACATCAATACTATTATAAAATCCCAAACTGACTGATAGACAGCTGTTCCCCTATAAAGATATATTACGGTATTTATAATAAATGCCGCAAACAATCCAAACAATGCAAACCTAGATTTAAAAAGAAGACTAACCAGTAAAAATGAACTTAAAATCATGTAACTAAATTGATGAACTGGTTCGAATACTCCTTTCAAGGTCACCTCTATATCTTGCATATTGGTACCCCAAAACAACAACCACCAAGCAAATACTTTTCCTGTTACTAATATGAAAAGAAGCGAATAGTGCAAACGATTTCTCATACTTCCCCTAAGAGCTAACGCCAAGCACAGAAGAAAGCGTGTTTTTTGCGCGAATCTCCCTGCTGAGTTTTGTTATAAATTTTATGGTTTAAGCCAACCATTTTTAAAGCCTACGAATGATAAATAAACACGCATTGGCGTAAACACCAGGACACTCTAATCTTAAATTATAAAACCAGGTGTCAATAATAAAGTGTGTGTCCTTTTGATTATTTGATTGCTTGCCTATTCATATTTGAAATCCATAGTAAAAGTTAAGTTATCATCACGTACAGGTGTATTATCAATATGTTTTGGGCTATATCTATATTGACTAAAGGCTTGAATTGCCGCTCTGTCAAATATCCCTAGAGGTTCCGACTTTATTATGTCTATATCAACAGGAGTCCCATATTTGTCAACAGAATATGTCAAGATAACAAAACCCTGAATTCCATTTAAAATGGCTGCCTTGGGAAATTTAGGGAAAACAAATGAACACAACACAGCTCCTCCCATTCCAGCCTTAGCAATTGAGTTAATACATTGACCTGTACTTTGCCGTTTACTTCCATCAAAAGATTTTTTTGCATTAGAACATCCTAACATGGACATTGATACTATCAATAAAAGTGCAAATTTACTCATTTTATGTACCATCGTTTAATTCTAACGCCAAATTGAGACGAGTGTTTTTACCGCTTCGCTCTTCAATGTTTGATTAAGCATTATTTTATCAACTTGATATTCTTGAATAAGAAAAATAATACTGCACCGTGTATTCCAAATCCAACAAAACTGAAGAGTCCGAAAACAACCAACGAGACATGATAAATCACAAAAAATGACGCGTATACGTACAGTGCAATTTTATTCATTCTCAATATAAAGACGAAGCAAACTAAATCTATAAGTGATGATTCTATCGCGAGAGTATTGAAAGTAGACCAAACATAAGTCGACTCGTCCCAGACCCCATAAATTCTTGCGATCAAGTTGCCTCCAGACAACAGGATTCCAATTACGCAAATTATTAAGATGGAGTCGGGCTTTTTAGAGCTGCTCTCTTCAATGTTTGTATCCGGCTGTGTGAGTGCTTCTTCGATCACTTTATTGCCCTTAAGGTGCTTAACAGCTTAGTTTTGGGAATGATTCTCACAATCACTATTCCCACTTTACAGTTTCTTGAAACTTTAATTTAGTCGAAGTTAGATATTAAAACAATGACTTAATTACAATTTATACAAAGTGGATTTAGGCTTTTCAGGAATGATTCCTAAAACCCTGAGGAAATCACTTGATAACTAGCC
>JBFFIY010000273.1:0-3941 GCA_041556195.1 Enterobacterales bacterium | reverse complement strand
GATAGCTACGCTTATTCATTGTGGGAATACCTCCAACGTTATAAGGAGCTTTAAGTTTAGCTGCTTATTTTTGAGGGTTCCCACACTAAATTTCTCTTTACTATAGCTGACTCAACTCGGGATAAGATAAGCCATCTAAATTTATTAAATGTCGAATTTTCAATAAGTACAAGTGTTGATTCTTTACAAATATTGATTAGTAGGCTCAATATTGGGATCTTTGTGCTTAGCAAGGTAAATTCGTGAATGAATAGCTGGCTATTTTGAGTGAATTTATTGCCAGGGATGGTATGTACTCTGAAAACGCAGGATGCAGTTTTCAGGTAACGCTGAAAAGCGCAAAAATCACTGTATTGAGGGGCCTAGCTTATTCAGAGTTGAGGTTAACTTACAAAGATAGAACAAGATTAGAGTATTGTGTAGTTTGCAGCTATTTTATTCCTGTTTCATTTCAAAATGAAGACCTTTCCATCTCTCTATTTCTGAATGATTGACATAGTCTTAAAGTTTGTTAAACGTTGTGGTCATTAAAACCACTAACATTTCAATTTTTGAGGCGCACCTTACTGAAAGAGTAATAGAAGAACTTTGAAAATAAAGTTTTTAAGTGTTAAACTCTACACATAGAGAAACGGGAGGCGATTATGCAAGCACAGGCAACTAACACCAATAATCATTTCAACAACGAAGATATGATCTCAAAAGCCGGTCTTCAGTTTTTCTTTAGTTTAGCAGAAAAATGGCAACTAAAAGTAGAGCAACAACGAATATTGCTCGGTGGAATTCCTGAGTCAACTTACCATAAACTAAAAAAAACAGGCAAGGGCAGCCTGAGTTACGACCAACTGGATAGAATTAGCTATTTAATGGGTATTTTCAAAGACTTACAAATTTTACTTCCCAACCAAAAAGCTGCAAATGAATGGGTAAAAAAGCCCAATTTAGCCCCTCTGTTTAATGGGCAAACTGCATTGGATCGTATGTTATCAGGTAAAATTGTCGATCTTGCTGTTATCCGACAATACCTTGATGCAGAAAGAGGCGCTTAGTTTGGCCTTTGAAGAAGTCGAATTAGACTGGAGAGTAGCTTACCGAATCATTCCATCTTGTTTCCCACCAATTAATTTCTTTGAAGATATGGTTTCGCCAGAACTCATGGATGCCGTTTTTGAATTAGAATCCCGAACAAATGACCGGATCCGTAATGAAATTGGTGAAATTTCACTTGTTTCAATTGCAGATAGGATCAGTGGTGCAGGATCGTCTCCAATAATGGCTGCTTTCACTCATATAGGTCCACCATCACGTTTTACTGACGGTAAAACCTTTGGCGTGTTTTACGCGGGTAAAAGCAAACAAACAGCAATCTTTGAAACTCGCTATCATCGAGAAAAATTTCTTTCTTACACCAGTGAAGAACCCGGTGTTATCTCTATGCGATGTTATAGCACCAAACCAGTCAGGCCGATGATTGATATAAGACAAAATAACGATAAACTGTACGATCCGGACGATTACAGCGAATCGCAAAAGTTTGGTAGACAAATGAAAGCCGAAAAACGCCATGGAATAGTCTATAGATCTGTTAGACATCCCGGTAACGATTGTATTGCCGCACTAAGAACCAGAGCCATTGCGCATTGCAAACAATCAACTCATTACGAGTATCACTGGAATGGCAAAAAAATAGAACATGTTATTGAAAAAATAAAGGTTCAACTTAGAGCATAACTCCATGTAGTCATCAGCAGGCATTGCCAACTAGAGAATATTGACTCAGATCTACTTTTATAGCCAATCCTGATTTGGCATCTGATCTGGAGGCCAGTTGAATGTGCGGACCAATTTTTTCAGCTTGCTCTTCCGAAATACTCAGGCCTAACTCAGATGATCTTTCACCTCCAGCTGTTATGTTACCACTGTTAAGAAGGACTTCACGCCATTGCAGTGTCATTGCCTTTGCAGGGAGGAAGCCCTGGCCCGCTATCGGTAACGGCTAATGCAATACCTGACCAACTAGATCCTGAGCAATGGAGCCTTTAGGTGTCTCAATGATAGTAGCTAGAATTTGCTCATCTTTAAGTACAAATATTGTCGGTGTGTGGGTAACTTCAAATTTGTCAGAATATTCATCAGCCAATTCTTTTTCGGTATTTATAGCAACAATTTTTACCGAGTTAAAAGGATTACCAGCTTGCTCAATCAATTTAAGCAAGTGCGGTACTTCTCGCTGACTGTCATGGCACCACAACCCCATAAAGACCACAACATCCATACCGACTAATGATTGTAAATTTTTAACATCTTCGGCTTGTGGTTCAAAATCAGTGTAACTTTGTTTAAAACTTGCATAGTCATTAATTAATTCCTGAGCAGAGATCAAACCTGTTCGAGTTAAACTATCATCAGTTTTTTGAGTGGAGGCTAAATGCTGTTTTTCTATGGGCTTAGCAACCTCGGCACAGACCGACAGGGAAAATAAAGAGAGTAAGGCAAGTTTTATAGTAAAAGTTATATTATTGTTCATTTTGGTTGACTATGATGAAATAAATATAAAGAGAGGCATTATAACCACTTTATTGGTTATATACCCGTGTTACCTGGAAATGCATTGCCAAAAGGGAAGGGAGGGGCAGCTAACGCGACATCTCCATACATAAACTAAGAAACCCACATTCTATTTTTCCCCAATTTTTGCGTGATTCCAACTTGAAAGCTAAACCAAACTTACTTGCGATTCAATTTCAAGTTCTGATATAACCACCCTCACATAATCGACGTTTGTGTAATTAAAGTAACAGGACTTATCTAGCGTAGATCTGTTCAAAGATAAAATATTTACAGCGACAGTTATAAAATACCTGTATTTAAGTGTATTATAAATCGAATAGAAAATTAATCTAAAGCCAATATGAATTATATCGAACCCGTTTTTAGACCACCTAGCGAATGGAAGTCATACATTCTTCAAATCACCAATGGCTGTTCCTGGAATCAATGTAGATTTTGCGAGATGTACACTGCACCGCAAAAAAGTTTTGATTTTAAGTCTCGGGACAAACTGACATTAGAATTACAACAAATAGCCCATCATCCCCAACCGCCAAGCAGAGTATTTTTGGCAGACGGTGATGCCATGACACTGTCTAGCCGACGGCTTGAATTAATTTTAAAGGATATAAAGCAATACCTGCCTCACGTAAATCGTGTAACCAGCTATTGTTTGCCGAGAAATATTGTTAATAAAACGATAGAAGAACTCAGGCTTTTACAAGAACTTGGTTTAAAAATGGTTTATGTAGGTTGCGAATCAGGTGATGATGAGGTTTTAACGCTGGTGAATAAAGGTGAAAACTTTGAGTCTTCATTGGTGGCTCTTAACAAGTTAAAAGTGGCAGGTATTAAAACATCAGTGATGATTCTGAATGGACTTGGTGGAGTAAAATATTCCAAACAACACGCGATTAATTCAGCGCGACTTATGAATGCCGCACAGCCTGAATACTTATCTACTCTAGTGGTAAGTTTCCCGCTAGGAGAAGAAAGATTCAAAGAAAAATTTATCGATTTTGAACCACTGACCAAACAGCAACTTTTTCAAGAAATGGAATGGCTTTTGAGTGAGCTAAATTTGGAGAAAACCATATTCAGAAGTGACCATGCATCTAACTATTTAGTGCTGAAGGGAATTCTAAATAAAGACAAAGAAAAAATGCTTGCGACACTGCATGCTGCGCAGAATGAACCGGGCCTTATACCGCTCAGGCAAGAGTGGCAAAGAGGGCTGTAACTTCAGGGCTGGATTACGCATTGGATGATTTTTGACCAAATAATATCTCTGCCCTAAACTTTGCATCCCAACAAGCTCTCTGTATTTTACCTGCCACACTGTCTTTCAATGGATGAGCTTTTATCGAATTCAACAATGCGCGTCTGATAGT
>JBFFIY010000272.1:0-4035 GCA_041556195.1 Enterobacterales bacterium | reverse complement strand
TGATAGTTCTCATAATAGAGATCATGGACTAAATAGATAAATATTTCAGGCTCTTTTTATTCTGGAATCACTTACTTCTTTCGGGCTCATTTCATATTGGACAAGGCTGAGGGTTTACATGATTACCAACTCCAACAACCAGAAACAAGCCGTACTGAAGTTGGGTTAATTGAATTAAAAGGACATTGGTTAATTCAGGCAGGTTTTAAAGTTGATCAATCTGTCACGGTTCGGGTGATGGATAAATGCCTGGTATTAACCACCCACACCAAAACCCAATCAATCATGGATGACTTCCAACGACTTAAATCTAAAGAGAAAAAACTGATTAGAGGGCTTATTGACGAGCTTGTAAACTAAACTTGTCGCGGCAGATAACGAATGTACAAGGATGTACTATCCTTATGATTCACCCCCGTAGGCACGGGGAACACATCACACAAGCATGGCAGCGTATCCGGCATGACATTGGACATCCATAAGTTGCTCAACTACTGCTGCCGATTTATGGGTGTGCCATTATTCAACTATTAGGTGTTCCGCCAGAGCTGTAGGTCGGACTTTAGCCCGACGATAATATTGGTAGACTGTCGGCTTGCTTACTTTTCTAAAGTCAAAAGCCTCCACCTTCGGCGGGTTCATTTTCAGCTAACTAAAAAGTGCCAAAAGACAACGGAACCAAAAAAAAGGGCACCCTCAAAATCGCTGACTCCAAAAAATTGTGGCTTGTTAACTGGTCGCTTCAAAGTGCGTCCTGCACTCTCAGCTCAAATTGACGTCCTGTCAATTCGACCCTGAGACCAAAGTTTTATGGGCAATTTTGACGGGGGTGATCAGGCTCTTATCTTGAGTTGTTGGTTATTTTACAGAGTGTTCTTTAAGAAAATATCCAGATAATCTGGTATTAGCCCATTATTCATTTTGGGTTCATGGCGTCCCTTCAATGGTAGTTTAATCATCTAATCCACTCAATTCAGTTGGATGAAAAAAACTTGCAGCGTTCATAACCAGGCTACCGAGTTGTCTCGTATTGTATAAGTTACCATTAGAGTCATAGACACTGAGATCAAAAAGCTTGGCAAATTCTCTTAATTTGGGTTTTACAGGCGTTATTGGCTTACCATCGGCTAATACCTGTATCGTTCCAGTCTCTAACTCCCTAAGGAGATTTGAGCCAAACTTTACTTCCTTTAAAACTTTTACTGTCTCATAGACTTTGACTTCATTGGTTATCTTTGAATAAGCAATTCTACGAACACCGTCATTAACTTCAGCCATTAAATCTTTTGCCTCAGCTATGGATGCGTCTAGCAATATTTCAATCTCCATCTCTTCATAGTTAATGCGTAATACAATTATGCGATCAACAAGCTCCAGTGTTTTATCATTAAAAGTAACCGCGCCACTTCTCCCAAGCATGGTTGTGGTTTTCACGGAAATTCTTTCGCCAGCTCGACTAACCACATCATATCCGTTCTGATTCACATCAATTGCCATCTGACCATTAACTATCAATGCCGCATATAGCTCTCCTATTCTTCCAGTTAAATGTTTAAGCTCTCCAGGTTTCACACCCCAGTCAATTTCTTTTTGAAACCATCTCATAGCTTCTCCAAGAGATTGCATTATTTCCATTTGAGTTATTGCCATTAATTTTCCTTATTCTGTTATAAATACTAACCCCAGCACCCAAATAGATCGAGCATAGGACATCCAAAATTCTCCACTACTGCTGCCGACTTATGGGTGTCCAGATGTAGTCCTTAAATATTTAATTACTCCATGACTGGCTCAAAACCTCAGCCTGCTTCAAACATAAATCTATCGCTTCATCTGATTTATCCGGTGGGTATTTCCAACGTCTTAAAGCTCGTCTGATTAAATTTCTCAATTTGGCTCTAACACTATCTCGGACTTGCCAATCAACTGTTGTTGATTTTCTAAGCTGCACAGTAACAAATTTAGCCAATTCTCTTAAATTATTGTCACCCAATTCTTTAACTGCGCTTTCGTTTTGAATTAATGCTCGATAGAATGCAATCTCATCAGAATTAAGCCCAGATTTCTCAGCCATTTCAGCATCGGCGGCCATATCTTTAGCCATTTGGATCAGTTCTGCGATAACTTGTGCTGTTTCAATGGCGCGATTATGATACTTACGCAGAGTTTCTAAAATGCGATCAGAGTATTTTTTTTCCGATACTACATCGGTTTTCATTCTGGCTTTCACTTCATCTTTGAGTAATTTTTCCAATAGCTCAACGGCAAGATTTTTTTGCGGAAGGTTGGCGACATCTTCCATAAATTCAGGAGATAACAAACCTATATTGGGTTTATCTAACCCTACCATCTCAAAAATATCATCTACGCCTTCAGAAACAATGGCATTGTCAATTATCTGTTTAAGGGCGGAGTTTCTTTCTTCATCCGTGCGGCGTTTTTCAATTGTTGTGAATTTCATAATGCCATGTTTTACATAACCGAAGAATGCAATTTCTTTCTTTAAAGGTTGCACTTCATCTAATGTGCTACATAAAGAATAGGCTTTGTTAATCGCTGCCATAACATCCAGGAAGCGTTTTTTTCCATCCAGTTTTTTATCTGGGCCAACCAGACTGAGAATATGTCCCATTGCACCGGGTAATAATGAAATGGCACTATCTTCATATGCACTATAATCAAAAGTATTGCCGTTAACAGGCGTTGCAAACATAGCTCGTGCAACTTCTATTTTTTCAATAAGTATCGCGTAGGCTTCGCAAGAATCATGAGTGGGTTTTCCTTTTCCCTGTGCGCCAGTATAAGTTTTTAAGGCTTGTTTAAGCTCATTGGCAATGCCGATGTAATCGACCACCAAACCACCGGGTTTGTCTTTAAATACGCGGTTAACTCTGGCAATGGCCTGCATCAGGTTATGCCCTTTCATGGGTTTGTCGATATACATGGTATGACAATTCGGCGCATCAAATCCTGTGAGCCACATATCACGCACAATCACCAGTTGCAGCGGGTCGTTGTTATCTTTAAAACGTTTTTCAAATAGCTTTTTATTTTCTTTGTTATAAATATGTGACTGTAGTTTTGCTTTATCGGATGCTGATCCGGTCATCACCACCTTAATCGCACCCTTGTCGACGTCTACATCATGCCATTCAGGTTTAATGGCTATAATGGCATTGTACAGATCTACGCAGATCTCGCGACTCATACAAACAATCATACCTTTACCTGGCATGGAGTTTACACGTGTTTCAAAATGCGCGACCAGATCCATTCCCACTTGTTCTATTCGTGGCCCACTACCTACCAGCTTTTCTAATGCAGCCCATTTTGATTTTGTTTTCTCTCGAACATCAATGTTCTCTTCATCTTCCATAACTTCTTCTACTTCATCATTGAGCGCATCTAGCTCGCCCTGATTAATATCAAGTTTTGCAAGACGGGATTCGTAATAAATAGGAACAGTGGCACCATCATCTACAGCATCTTGAATATCATAAATAGAAACATAGCCTCCAAATACGGCCTGGGTATCTTTATCCGTGGTGGATATTGGTGTACCGGTAAACCCAATAAAAGAAGCTTTAGGCAAAGCATCACGCAGGTGTTTGGAATAACCAAAAGTATATTTGCCAGTTTTTCTATTTAACTTAGCTTTATCACCGTAGTGGCTACGATGAGCTTCATCACTAACCACCACAATGTTATGACGCTCACTGAGTATGGGATGGCTACCTTCATCTTTTAATAAGGCAAACTTTTGTACTGTGGTAAAAATAATTCCGCCTGATTGACGAGAAGCTAAAAGATCGCGTAAATTATCGCGATCGTCTGCTTGTATGGGCGTTTGTTTTAAAACTTCTGATGCCATGCTAAATGTATTAAACAACTGCCCATCAAGATCATTACGATCGGTTACAATCACAAGCGTTGGATTATTCATTTTTGGCTGGGCTAACAATTTACCTGCATAACAAACCATAGAAATTGATTTACCCGATCCTTGCGTATGCCACACAACTCCCGCCTTACCCG
>JBFFIY010000271.1:0-4111 GCA_041556195.1 Enterobacterales bacterium | reverse complement strand
CCCCTAAAATGAGCCATTTGTGAAGCACATCCCTATGCTTTACCCCTTCGGGGCTGGCGCGAAAAACTTTTCCAGAAAGTTTTTTCATCGTTCAAAAATGGTCAAATAATCGAGTATACTCACATTTTTTGCCTCGATCTGGATCATTTTAGAGAAAACCTGAACAGCTACAGGCACATTTAAGAACTCGCTGAGTAGTTACCTTTTATTTTGATAACATCATCAAGATTATCAACAAAAACATTGACAAGCTTAGGATCGAATATAATACCAGAGTTCCGATTAATATAATCCCACAGTTTCAACTATTTCCCACTTTCTTTTATAAGGCCGTTCAGAAGTCAAAGCATCATCGACAAAGTAATAAAATCATTGAGTAAATAAGGGCAATTTAATTCAATCCAGCTTCATTTACCTCGTTCAGCTGTAGGATCAAGTTTTAACAACCCGAGTATTTTACTGATCAATTCTTCATTCTTAAAGGGTTTGCTTATGTGTTCATTCATACCATTTTTTTGATATTTTTCTATATCTTCTTTTAAAACATTGGCTGTCATTGCGATTATGGGCAATTTCTCATACTTGGAATTTGCACGAATTATTTTAGTAGCTTCAATACCATCCATCTCTGGCATTTGTATATCCATCAAAACAATATCATAAGAATTTTTCAATACAAGCTCAACAGCTGTTTTTCCATTTTCAGCTAAATCTAAGAATGCCCCGTACCTGACAAGTATTTTCTTTGCAATTAACTGGTTAACTATATTGTCTTCAGCTAAAAGAATTCTGACATCCTTCAATATATTTTTCTTATCTTCTTGAACAGGAATTTTTTTAAATTCTCTATCATTAAGAGCATGGTACAATTGATAACAACTCACTGGTTTTTGCAGAATTTTAATATTTGCAAATAAGCCATGAGGTATAGATACAAGGTGCTGATTTTCAGAACAAACTATCATTTTTATAGTTTTGTCATCAGATATTCCCTTTATCATTTTTAATATTTCTACAGCTTCATCTTCTCCATTCTCTATCATCATTTCCCAGTCAATAATAAGCGTATTAAAAACTTTATTTTCTAATTTCAAACAATTCAACAATTCATTTATATCAGTTCTTAATTCTGAATTCACATTTAATAAATTTAAACGCTCTACCATATGCTGCATTCTTATTGACTCATTATCGAAAATAACAACTGAACAAGGATGATTCAATTTTAAATTTTTATTGTGCAAAAATTCTGTCAATGGGTTAAGTTTGACTTCTGATATAAAACTAAAACAGCTACCCTTCCCAAATTCACTGGTAACATGGATATCTCCATTCATCATACTGGCAAGTCTTTTGCTGATAGCAAGCCCTAATCCAGTACCTCCGAATTTACGAGAAATTGATGCATCAGCCTGGCTAAAGCTTTTAAATAAATTGGAAACCGTTTCCTTTCCCATACCAATACCCTGATCAATAACATCAATTTGTAACTCGCAAAAATCTTTCGTTCTCTTATTCGATTTAACATACACCTCTATTTTTCCCTGAGGCGTGAATTTCACGGCATTGGAACAGAGATTTAACATAACCTGATAAAACCTGGTAGGATCGAAAACTAAATCAGCTGGTGTATCCGGTTCAATTTTATAAGAAAATTTTATATCTTTTTCTGCAATTAAAACCTTAACCACTGCAGACAAATTCTCAAGAACCCTGGATAGAGAAAAAGGTTTTTCTTCAAATTTCAATTCTCCAGCTTCTACTTTTGAAAAATCTAAAATATCATTAATCACTTTAAGTAATGTTTTTGCTGAAGCATCAATGGTTTCAATGTAGTCTTTTTGTTCTTCATCTAAAGAAGTTTTCTTAATTAGATTACTCATTCCCAAAATTCCGTGCATGGGAGTTCTAATTTCATGACTCATATTGGCTAAAAACTCACTTTTTATTCTTGTAGCCTGTTCAGCATTATCTCTATGTTTTTTTACTTCACGATATGCATTGGCATTATCAAGGGCAATTGCAGTATAACTGGCAATCGTTTTCAGCATGTCCTGATGCCCCTGATTGTAAGCATTTTTTCTAAAGCTCTGGACAGATATGACCCCAATGGTTCTACCCACTACCTGTAATGGCCAGTACATTATAGATTCGGTATCTTCTCCAGCTTTGGGGGTTATATAGGGCACATCTCCCAAATAAATCTTCCTGTCTTTTACATAATCATTGATAACAATTGGTGCTTCATGTTTAATACACCAAACTGCCAGGCGTGTACTTTCATTCATTGAAATACTAAATTCATCGAGAGACTCACCTCGTTCAATGGCAATTTTAAAGTTTATCTGATGTTCATCTGGCTTATAGAGTCCTATCCAAAAGACATTCGCATCCATCAACTCATTTACATGTAAGTAAACCGTATTTAGAATTTTATCCAGCTCTAGAGTTGAACTGATTTCTGCCCCTATTTGACTTAGAGTCGAAATATTCTGTGTGGATTTTTCTAACTCTTCAGTTCGTTTTTTTACCTGTTGACTTAGCTCATGACGACGATGTTGTAATTGTCTGACTCGCTGAAAATAGACAAAATACATCAGTCCTAATAATAAAATAAACCCTACTGATTTGAACCATAGCGTTTGATACCATGCAGGATGTACAGAAATAGGAAGAGCCAAAACTCGGTTACTCCAAACCCCCAAACGATTTGAACCTTTAATCCGTAGAGTGTAATTACCAGCGTCAAGATTGGTATAACTGGCTATACGATGTTCAGAGTCGGTTTCAATCCATTCGCGATCATACCCTTGCAATTGATAAGCATATTTATTTTTATCAGGGGAAGAAAAATCCAACGCAGAAAATTCTACAGAAAAACCTTTAATTGCAGGATCCAGTATCAAAGGGAAATTATTAACTACGGGTTGTGCAATTCCATCTATCTTCAGCGTACTAACTACCAGAGGTGGATTGTAATTCCAATGTTTAAAACGTTCAGGTTTCACCATTAATAATCCTTTGGTGCCCCCATACAGAAAAAGCCCGGTAGCACTCCTGGCGTAGGCACTGTACCAATTCACACCTATATCAACCCCATCCCCGGCCTCTAATTTATAACGATGCCATGATTTGGTATCAATAACACTATTGCCATCCCATATACGCCCTTGTTCATCTTCAAGTAAATTTGCCCATAGAGCCTGGCCTGGTAATCCAACCTGCTTACTAACCGATTCAAAAACAGCATCATTTCCATCCCAACTTTTTAGTTTATCGAGTCCTTGTTGACTGGCAACCCAAAGTTGTTGATGACTATCAATCATTAACCCATTAATATTATTATGAGAAAGGGAACCCTTTTGATTTTGTTTACTTCCGATACGCACTAATTCAGTTTCATTTGAAGCAAGTGTATACAACCCATTGAGTGATCCAGCCCATAGAGTTCCATCGGCCTGAATGGCTAATGCATCAAACTGCTCCAAAACCACGCCCTGTTGAGAATTTTTTACTCTGAAACTTTCAAATATTTCTGTGTTTGGATCAAAACGGTTCAATCCACCCGAAGTACCAACCCAAATCCTGCCCTGATGATCAGGCATTAAACGCCGAATAGAATTCCCACTCAATCCTTCAGCTTCGGTATAATGACAAAGTTTTTTTGTTTCGGGAAAATAACAATACAAACCTGCCTGACGAGTTCCTATCCAAACAACACCATCACTCGTCTCCATCAATTCAGAAATAGTTCCATCTGCCAATGAATTAGCATCATCAGGATTTGGACGAATAGCTTCAAAACCTCCATTATCATATTTAATAATATCAATGCCATTTCCACGAGTACCGATCCAGAGATCACCATTGTTTAGTTCTAAAACGGACAAAACATCTTCATGATTTAGAGCTGAGCTTTCTCCCTGCATGTATCTCAGAGTACGAAAAGCACCATTAGTAGGATTAAACCGGTTGAGTCCTCCACCCCAGGTACCTATCCATACCAGTCCAGCTCTATCTATCCACAAGCTACCAATGTTATCCAAATTGATAGTGCTCTGAACGGCAACGTTATGGCTAATTATTTCTTTAACCCTGGCTGTTGTGGGGG
>JBFFIY010000270.1:0-4161 GCA_041556195.1 Enterobacterales bacterium | reverse complement strand
TTTGAAGCAGGTCATATTATTAATACAGAAACCGCCAACACCATTGCTGATGGAATAGCTACCAGTGCTCCCATGCAAATAGCTTTTGATATCATTAAACAGGGTGCGAATAGAATAGTGACCGTAGATGATGATGAAATAGCTGCAGCCATGTTTTATTACTACAGGGATACCCATAATCTGGCCGAAGGTGCAGCTGCAGCACCCCTTGCAGGCTTGTTGAAAGAAAAAACTATGATGAAAGGAAAAAAAGTGGGACTAATTTTAACGGGTGGTAATATTGATTTTGACCGCTTTCGTCAGTATGTGGAACCTTTTGTGGAAAATTATATGTAGACAATTGAATTTTTTGCAATCCAGTACAATGTTTATCTGTAATATTTTTTAATCATAAAGAGGAAAAATTATGCCAAATCCAACTATAACTGTAACACTTGATTCTTTGAACTCAGGAACAGCACCGGCAGTTACAAACAGCGTTGATGTTCAGGAAGGGGGACAACTCGATGTTAATGTCACTTGGCCTGGAGCTGGAGCTGATACTATAACATGCGATTTAAATTTTCAAAAAAGTGGAAATCAAGATCCTTTTAGTGATGTTATTGGAGGTGATACTTCTTTTAATCTAACTAGAACCCCTCCTTCACAATCTGCGGTACATACTTTAGCCGTCAAACAAGATGCAACAATAGGAAACGACACCTATGTTCTTACGTTAACGATCAATGGCACAAGTTACTCTACAGACCCGATAATAGATGTAAATGATGACCCTCCTTAGGTTGGAGAGAAGCAAATAAATAATCACCGAAATTACTTGAACAATTTCGGTTTTTTAAACGGTTCGAAAGAGTCCCTATATAACAAATGAACTACAGACAAGTTGAAATTATTCGTTTAGCCATAAGAAATTCGGTTTAAATTATTTAATTGTGATCAAATATGTAAATCGTTGATCTTGCCTGCAATGTTTTAGTAAAGGGGTATTGAGTATCTCTTCTACAGGATAATTTTTCTTTATTGAAAACTTTAAATGTGATAGTGTTTGATCCATTATTTTTAGATGATCATAGGCGGTAGCGACAATAAAATTTTCCAATCCAGTATTTGATTCTCCTATTTGTTTGGCAAAAAATAGTGCTTCTTTTTCTTGCTTAAGATTTGCCAGGTAATAGGCAAGTGATGCTTTTGCTCTAGTATCTTTAGGGTTTGTTTTTAAAGCACTTTGCGCTCTCTTTACTGCTTTTTGATAGGCAATCACACTGGTATTATTTTTGGTTAATTTATAAGCATCTCCCAAGTTACCCCAATTCAGGTAGTTATTTTCATCAAGCTCCACAGCCATTTTAAAAGCGATTATTGATTCATCATAATTCTTAATATAAAATAACATAGTTCCCAGGTTAGTATATGCTGAGCCTGTTGGAAGCAGTTTAATCGCTAGTCTCGAATAAACAATCGCATTTTCAATATCACCCAGAGAGTAATAAGCTGCCGCCATATTTCGATAACCTAAATCGTTATTTGGGCTCATGGTAACTAGATGATTGAATTGCTCTAACGCTTTTTGATAGTTTCCATTTTGAAAATAGAAGATTCCAAAACCCGATATGACTCTCCAGTTATTAGGAGCTAATTGAGTTGCTGTTTGGTAAATATTTTCCGCCATTTCTGTATTGTCTATTTTACTGAATGCTCTTGCTAATCCAATTTGTGATTTAGTATGTTTTTGGTTTTGATTAACACTTGCTTGATATAGGTTAATGGCTTGTTGATATTCGCCTTTCTGCATAGCAATTTCAGCGGATAAATAATTAATTTGATCATGATTTGGATTTAGCTGTTTCAACTGCTCTATTGTCGAGGCCATATTGTCAAGCCATGTATTATCCTTGGTTTTGCGAAAGTTTAAAAATTGTAATTCCGCCAAACTCACATAGGCGTTTTCATAACTTGAATCTATCTCAATAGCTTTTTGAAATGCATGTAATGCTTTATCTAAATTGCCTGCTTGATCATAGCGGTATAAATAACCCTTTCCTTCAATATATTCTTTATAAGCACCATCAAATTGTGGCCGTTGCAAGTTGAATTTTTCAGCAAGTGAAGTGGGAATTGTCCAATCCAGGAGTTTCATGACTTCCTGTCTAATCCTGTTATGGCCTTGGAAGAGTTTGTTGGCATTAATAGTGATATCAGTGGTTTTTAATTGGCGTCCGTCTCTTGCATTAAGTAAGTTTAATACAAGACTGCGAGTAGAACCCATGTGTTGTACGCTACCAGTGATTATCATGTCAACGCTAAATTTATCACTGACTTCTTGCACGCTGGGATCCTTCATGCGACGGATCTCACTTGAGGGTATGACCCAGGTGGTGCCCTCACCCTGGTTTCTGCCAGCCACTGTCAAATCACTAGCCAACGCGGTGACCAAACCATCACTGAAGATCTGCAATAGCGGATCACCGCTGATATTGTCAAAAGGTAGAATGGCAATTTTGTTGGCTTCTTCTAGCTGTTGTTCGATTAACTGCTGGGTGGATGGGGGGAATAGAATAGTTTTGCTACTCCAGCCTAAAGCCAATATAAAGGGCAGGACAATCGCCACTTTGCTCAACCAATGACGACGTTGCCACCAGTTTTTCTCACCGGTTAATTCGCGGTAAATAGCATGCAGTGCTTCGGCTAATTCAGCAGAGCTTTGCCAGCGTGCGCTTTTGTTGGTTGCTAGCATTTTTTCCATGAGTGATACCATGTTTGATGGTAGCTCAGGCAATTGTCGGCTGATAGGAATGTAGTCGCCATTGATAATAGCCTGTTTGACTTCGCTGACATTGTTGCCCGTAAAAGGCTTTTGTCCGGTGAGCATCTGGTAGAGTACGATGCCAAAAGAGAAAATATCGGAGCGTTGATCGAGATTTAGTCGCTGAGCCTGTTCGGGCGACATATAACCGGGGGTACCTGTGTCGGGGTTTGTTTGGGCGGGATCTGAAATAAAGTTGTTTTCATCGTTTTGATGATTAATAAGATCAGCGATACCAAAATCCAGAATTTTGATGGTATTTTGCAAACTGAGCATGATATTTTGCGGCTTGATATCCCGATGGATTATGTGTTTTTGATGGGCGCAGGCGATCCCATCGGCGATTTGACAGGCATATTCCAGGGTTTTTACAAGCTCTAAACCTTCGCCTGGGATCAGCTCAACTAGCGGCTGTCCATCTACCCATTCCATCACGATAAAGTTGCTGTCTTTAGTGCGTGCCACATCATAGATGGTGACGATGTTGGGATGATTGAGTTTGCTCGCCATGCGTGCTTCATCCAGTAGCGCATCGGTATTCATTTGGCTGGATGCTGCCAATGGACGCAACATTTTGAGTGCCACATCTCGTTGCAAAGTGCGATCTTTGGCATGGTAAACTGCTCCCATGCCACCTTGTCCAAGGATTTCATGAATTTCGAAGTGTGCCAAATTACCCGCCAAATGGAAGGTATGTGCATCAGAATGAGGTTGATTTTGGCTAATTAAAGCTTGTTCTGCCATGTCAGGGGCGATGGTTAAGTTTGGATCTGGAGTGGTAGATAAATCAATATTTGGAGCGATTGTTAAATTGGGCTCAAAATCAGTTTGAATTGATTCAGATATACAGGTGTCATCCAGTCCTGCGTCTGCCAGTGTCCAGTCACAAAGGCCGCACTTCAACGCTTCCAATGAGTTTTGATAGAAACATTGGGGACATTGTTGGTTTTGTGTTTGCTCCATTAAGTGTTATCCGTTTTTAGTACTGCCAATGGAATAGTTCATTTACAAAAAGACAAGAGGTTATCTAGTTTAATACAAATTCATTATAAGGGCTTGTTAGTTAGAGGTGTTTAACAAATTATTTATTCTAACTCAGGTATTTGAACAAACTGTTTGATTACGTCCTTGTTTTTTGGCCTGATAAAGCGCTTTATCGGCATCTTCTAGCAACAACATTGCTTTGTCTCCATGATGTGGTTGATAACCTGCCGCGCCAATACTGACGGTGACAGGAATAGCCAGCCCATCTTTTATGATTTTCTCTTTTTCAATGGATAAGCGAATACGTTCGGCAAATATCTTTGAACCTTCTAAATCAGTGTCAGTCAGAATTACGATAAATTCCTCACCGCCAA
>JBFFIY010000269.1:0-4234 GCA_041556195.1 Enterobacterales bacterium | reverse complement strand
GGTTAATTCAACCTGAACTCTGTTTAAGAGATTTTCACCAGAGCCTGTCCCATAAGCGTAGTGAGTGCTTTGGGTACGAAGAAAAAGAAAATATACTGACAATTATTGGAAAAAATTATT
Organism: Enterobacterales bacterium; assembly: GCA_041556195.1. Lineage (GTDB taxonomy): Bacteria > Pseudomonadota > Gammaproteobacteria > Enterobacterales > 21-14-all-40-8. The sequence goes on along the minus strand of JBFFIY010000269.1, from coordinate 4,114 downwards.
ATTTTAATCTGTTTGATTCAATGTTTTTTCAATATCTTATAAAATTTCGTGTTCTTCGTGGTAAATAAAATCTTTTTTTCTTATTCAGAACTGAGGTTGACTAAGTTTATTCATTGTTCGAATTCATATATTTCAAAAATATTTAACGTAGAGGCTAATGAATACTTGACGCCATATAACGTTAGCAGGTAACGTTAAATTGAGTGGTTATTGCGTTAGCCGCTAACGATTAAATTGAAATTGTTTGGGAGAACTAATATGAATCGATTTGTAGCATCCTCAGGAATGTCAGTGTTTGTGGTAGGAGGTCTTTTTCTGTTAATGGTAAGTCTAATACAACAAAAACAAATGGATATAGGAGATCTGCTGGTATTATCTCCACCCGTTACGATAAAAATGCCGCCACTAATAGAAAAACCGCATGATAAACCAGAACCTCCTGTAAAAAAGAAAATTGTCAAACAGCCACCTTCGGAAAATATGGTTACCCCGAAGAATAAACCCGTCACTTTAACTGAAATGATTGTTGATCCTGATGGGATATTTGATAAGGACAAAACATTTGGAGAAGAATTTGAACTCGGAGATAGTTTTGAAGCGGTTAATAGTAATGCTGGCGAAAATGGTTTAACACCAACTATAAGAATTGAGCCACAATACCCAATAGATGCCCGGCGTAAGAGACAACAGGGATGGGTGAAGTTACATTATTCTGTGACTACTGCTGGAACGGTAGCAAATGTGAGTGTTATTGATGGTGAACCAAGAGGTGTGTTCGATAAAGTAGCCAGAAAAGCATTATATCGATGGAAATTCAGACCAGAAGTGGTAAATGGTAAAGCTGTAGCAAGCACACTTCAGTCAGTTGTGTTAGAGTTCAACCTGGAAGATTAATGGTGGAAGCTGAGTTCTGCAGTAGGAGGCAAATCTCACTACAGATCCCAGGTCAAAAAAAATTTATGGCTCGACCAAGAAAAGGTGTCACTTTTGATAATGCTGAATACATCTATAGTCACCTGAGAAGTGCTCAGCAAGAACTTCGTTTAAAAGATTTGTTACAACAGCCTGAAAAGCTACAGCAGGCTGTTGATACATTCGCAGAAATTCCTGAAGTGGGATATTGCTTATTGACCGATGCAACCGATGAAAAATTGTCTGCTGGTCGTATAGGAGTCGATCCCTATGCACTGGATTTGTGGGTAGTGAAATACATTAGCCCGACAGGTTGGCAAAGAATTCTGTCAGCCTTTCGACAATATCGCCATGCTCGTCGACATGTTAAAACCAGTTTGAAGCTTGATCAGGACGTTTACTGGCGATTCAGCCATTTTGCCAGAACGCAAGATTTAAGTTTGGACCAAACATTGACACTTCTTCTTGATTCGTATAACAATAGTTCAGAATCCTTCTAATCAATCATTAGCTTGTCATTATTCTCAGTTATTATTAGTTATTATTAGTTGTTTTTAGTTATTATTAGTTATATTTTAGGAATTTTTTTATATAATAATTTTGTAAACTAGTAGTTTTTATATATACTTTTTGTGTCTTTCAGAAAACACCTCTGTTTTACAGAGTATTATCTGTTGCATTTAACGGACATTAAAGCTTTTTTAAGAATAATTACTTGCCTGAACTTAGGCGTAATTTTTATGATCGGAGTATCTTAAGTTCAATGAGCTACAGCGGAAAATCTAGTATATTACTTGGCAAATGCCGCTACACACCTGCTACTGCCACCTTAGAACGTGATGGTAAAGAAGTCACTCCTTGCTTGACCCCTACTGAAGCAACAGTGCTTGAGTTTCTCTATAAAAATAATGATAGAACCGTCACCCGAGAAGAGCTGTTACGTCATGCTGTGGGTAAACGAGTGGTTGGAGCCGATATTGTAACCCAGTATATTCGAGTATTAAGAAAGGCGTTAGGTGATTCAGCCAATAAACCCACCTATATTCGTACCTATCAAAAAACGGGATATCGTTTTATTGCACCGGTAGAAGAAGATGTTGTGAGTTTCTGGAATCAAAAAGGTTTTAAACTGGGCCTTTTGGTTTCAATACTCCTTATTGCATTGATTGTTTCCCTGTATATTTTATATCCAACCACGTTACAGGATGAAAATCGATTACCGGTGTCTCTTACCAGTTTAAAAGGACAGGAGATGTATGGTGATGTCAGCCCCGATGGAAACTTTCTGGTGTTCTCCCATAAACCCCAGGGTAAATCTAACTGGGATCTGGTCCTGAAAAAAATGGATGAAGAAAGTTATTTCCAACTACTAGGGGATGTGGTGCAGGATGTTGCTGCTAAATTTTCCCCCTCAGGTAATCAACTAATTTACTACCATTATAATCAGGACGTTAACCAGATCCGCCTCGCCCAGATTAACTGGAAAGAGAAACGGCTACAAAATATCGAAGTGCTTTTGGATTTTCCTTTACTATTTAATTCCATTAATCTTGGGTGGCAGAATGAACAGACCATCTATTTTTCAAGTAAAGAGTTGATAGATCAACCCTATCAGATATCAAGCTTTAACCTGAAGAGTAAAGAACGTAATATTATCACTGATCCACCTACTAATGGCCATGGTGATATGGCGGTTAGTTACTCAGTTATGGCTGGCAAATGGGCAATTTTAAGAAATGTGGGATGGTCTAAAACAGAAGTACTGATTTACGATCCTAAATCAGAGCAGTTATCAAAGCTCGCGTCTTTACCGCTTTTATTATATACCATAGCTTGGAATCATGATGGAAGCGGCCTTGTTTTGCGTACAGGCAAGGGTAAATTGGGGCTGTTATCTCTTGCTGATGGTCAAATTAAAACTATTTTAGAGACAAACTATCCGATTTATGCGCCCTTTAGACTAGGCGGTAACTCCATTGGTTTTATGCGAGGTGATTTGGTTGTTTCAGATATCTTACAATATTCATTGACACAAGATAGCCAGGCCACACCCATAATATCATCTTCATACAAAGACAGTTACCCGGTTTATGCACAGCAGGCAAAACTACTAGCTTTTAAATCGACCCGTTCTGGACATTCACAGATCTGGATAAAAAATCAACAGGGACAGTTGAGTCAGATTTCACATTTTAAAGAATCACCAAAAATCAGACACTTGTCCATTGATAAGTTTGGGAAGTATGTGGCTTTTATTGCTAATGCTGAGCTTCATCTTATGGAAATCAGTAGCGGAAAAGTTCTGTTTTCTAGCGGTGCTGGAAATTCTGAGCATAATAACCCGGTATTTAGCGAAGATGGGAGTAGTCTTATTTATACGGTTAAAAGAGAGGATGAATGGTTTTTGGAGAAACGTCATCTGGATAATATGAAAATAAGAACACCTTTAACTGAAGGCTATATTGCTAAACCCTGTGCAGAAATGGATTGTCTCTATGTAATTAAACGCAATCGCTCTCGTCTCTATAAACGTATGCCGAATGGACAGATTGTTGATACCGGGATTGATTTAGGTAACATCCAGTTTGCCCATCAGTTTCATGTTACACAAGACAGTATTTATTTTGCAGACAAGATCGATAATCAAATGATGCTTATTCGCTATGATATAAAAGCTCAAACACGAGTGCACATTACTAAAATACCCTCAACGAATTTTAGTCTAAATCGGGATGAAAAATTGGTGTATTGGCGAATTAGAACTCCAAATGAGACCAACTTGGAGTCCATAACGCTTAAATAACCTCAACTCTGGATAGGCTACGCCCCTCAATATAGTAATTTTGCGCTTTTCAGCGTTACCTGAAAACTGCTTTCTCGGCAATTGCTCCATGCATTGCTCTAATAAGTTATGTCCTGTAACGATGTGTTTTCAGTGTATATACCCGTGATACCTGGAAATGCAGGTTTCAGCAAGTCAAGAAGCGTCCATATTCGAGGCTTGAAGCTACCGCATCCTGTTAACGCCCCTTATCTACGTCCTGTAGGCAAAAGTGCAGTATTAGTTATTTATGTCCATGGATAGACTGTATGAAGAAAATGTCTGGACAGGCAATGCTCCCAGCATTGCTACTGCATACACTCCATCCATGGAGATAAGCAATTTTCTTTCTAAATCCAGCTTTCATAACGAAGAAGATGG
>JBFFIY010000268.1:0-4296 GCA_041556195.1 Enterobacterales bacterium | reverse complement strand
ATGTCTTGCTCATCAGGCCGTGTCACCTGAGTGACTAAACCGATATTATCAGAGGTAAAGTTTGTACTCTGTTGCAGACCATCGGTTACTGTGTTTAAAAAACCTGCATTCTGGTAACTAAAATGTTGCGTTCGCTCCTGGCTTCCTGTTCCCTTGAGTTTAAATTTCTTTATCTCATCAATAATAATTAGAATTATTTTTAGAATCAGAGTTTACATAGGTGTTGGATGCAGCACCTGCCAACCCACAGTATCATCCCAGGTTCCATTATGGAAACACTTCGATAGAAAGACTCATTCCTAAACCAACAAGTTTTGTTAATGTGTCTGTGCTAAATACATCACCAACATTGTTTTTTCCTGACAATCTGATTTGAGCTTCAACTAAACCACCATTTTTCAATATTCTCTGTATAATTATTTTATGTGGTTTGCATAGCCCAATAATTTCAATTAACTTTTCCTCAATTTTTGAGTCCTCGATTTCATAAGTACGTGTCCAAGAACTCCACTTTTGCACACCCGTTTTTATTATCTTACTCGGTGAAATATAACGTGTATCCTCACCAATGTTGGCAAAACTATAAGGTGTTACTCCAAGAATAGACGTTATATTTTCAGCGCTCATCAGCTTAGTTTTAATCGTAAGGGCGATACGCGCTCCAGAAATCAACATTGTGGACACCTCAGAATCATTTGCATTTACGATCTTTACCTTTTCGGCCACTAGCTTTACCTGAACCAGTAAAATTCCCCGCTGGACCCTCGTTTGTCCAGCTTCCATCTGGGTTCTCTACCCATACATCACCTTCAGGTGATATTTTTACTTTGTCTCTTCCACCAAGCCCTAAAGCATCTTTAATACCACCATGATCGCCAGATCAAGGAGTTTTATCAATCCCTTTAGAGCCAGCAGGTGGTTTAGATTGAGTGTCTCCATTCTCATTGTACTGATTAGCATAATCACTAAGTGCTTCCCCAACAGGCTGAGTACAATTTGATATAATACAAAGTATACCTGCTCCTATAAGAATATCAGTACCAGTAATAACTACAGGTATTAACGGAATCAGAAATACTAATCTACCATCAGGGTCAATAAAATTAATTGGGTCATTATTAACATATCCATAAAGGTTCCCTTGTCCACCATCAAACCTTATCGGATCTTTCGCAGTCCACCGACCTACCTCTGCATCATAGTCTCGAACACCAAACCTTACCAGTCCAGAAGCAGGTTCATACAGCCCGCCTGCATAACCAAATGGTTGAAATCCTGGGTTGCTATCACTAATCACTTTACCAAAAGCATCATAATCCATCTGTTGTTCTATAACACCAGTCGAAGTGTTAATAACCAATCTCACACTACCGAGATAGTCTGTCACAAATTTATAGTTAGTGTCATTTCTTTTCATATAGGCGGGTACATGGCCTTTGTCGGCATAAACAAATAAAGATTTGATAGAATTATCAGGGTTTAACTCTGCCACAGGATTTAATTGATCCTGATACAAAAAACCTTGTACTAAATTACCATTAAGTTTTTTCCCAATTCTTCTATTTTGACCATCCACCAAATATTCAATAATACTATCACCTGGCAGGGTAACTTTTAATAAATTACCCATTGCATCGTATTGGTAGGTTGTGGTGATACCACTGTCGGTTTTGCTGGTTAAATCACCATTAGCATTGTAGCTATAACTGACTGTACCGTAGGTTAACATGCGATCTTGCGCATCATAGGTTGCACTGATGTCATTATGACTTAGGCGGTTTCCATTACTATCATAGCTGTAACTATCAGTTAGTTTGTTATCTATATAAACATTTTCTAATCGACCCACCACATCATATTCGTAGCGATACTCTGTAGTTTTACCATTTTGCAGTTTTTCTGTTTTTGAAATGATACGACCTATATTATCCCGTATGAAACTGGCTGAATAAACCTGGTTACCTGAACTGGTTTCAGTTTGGCTGGCTAACTCCCCAAAGTCATTATAACTAAAGACTGTTTGGGTATTAGCCAAATCTAATGATTCAATAAAACCGCTATTGCTATTACGATTAAGAATTAAGTCTCCTGCTTGTATCAGTAAACTATCATTATCATAAGTCAGTGGTATGGTGACATCTTGATTAATATTAAGTTGTACCAGTTTAAAGTCGTTATCGTAATCAAAACCTAAACTACCCGCAATAATGCCTGACCAGGTTTCACTGGTAGGCAAGAAACCGTCATAGCTATAATCCAGTGCATCGCTGCTACTCCAATCAATGTGATTAAGTTGACCACTGTTGGCATCATAAGCGAGATTGTAGGTTCTGGCTGGTATAGTAACGCTAGCGAGTAGACCTTTCGAAGGGTTATAGTTGTAAATAATGGACTTATTATCAGGACGGATTATTTGTGTAAGATCCTTATCAAGATTGTAGGTATAAATCGTATCAACATTGGTTTCTGTACTTAGGGCTGGTGGCAGGTAACTCTCAACTAAATCGACAGGACTCATTTCAAATTGATGTTCTGTTTTTCCAGCAGGTGTGACGCCTAAGGTATTGCCTTTTGCATCATAGACAAAATTCACGTCCTGATCATCAGGACGTGTAACAGATGTAACAAAACCAGTGTTATCAGAGGTAAAGTTTGTATTCTGTTGCAGACTATCGGTGATGATGTTTAAAACACCTGGATGCTGGTAGCTAAAATGTTGCGTTCGCTCCTGGTTTCCTGTTCCCTGTGTTATAAATTCCAGACGCCCTTGTCCATCATATTCATAATGTACCGGGGCAATTCCTTCTCTTTCTAATAATAGGGGACGTCCCATTTCATTTAAACTGACGTTAGAGGAACGTCCCTCAGGTGAAATAAAAGTCCATTGACGCAGTTCTTTATCAAAACTGCTAATTGAGGTCTAAAAATAATGAAGTGCCTGTCCTTGTTATTTTCACTGTGGTCGTGGAATTGTAAAGCAAAATAAATCAAGGTGTACTTGGTTGAACGTTTAGGGGTATTAGGTAAACACACAGTCAAAATATAGCGTTATTTGGGCTCTATATTTAATTCGATTTACTGACACTTAACATTAAACTCAATAGCGCCTTTAATACTAGGGTATATTTCTTTATTTGCTGCTTGTACTCTAAATATACCCCACTTTATTACTTGTTCTCTAGTTATGTTCTCCTTATCAATGGGAAATATTGGATCAGCAAAATATTCACTTAACTCTGTAACGCAACCAAGCTGTTTCATGGAGTCAATTACTGGCAAATAAACTTGTGAAGCTAAAACTTTACTCTTCAAAATATCTTTATATGCCGTATATCTTTCTTTTTTGTTCTCATAATTACTCATAAGGAATTTAGATATATTGGATGGCCAAGTTTCATCCTCATTTATAAATTTGATCAATGGCCAATGAGATACCTTCCAATGGAGGTTTATTGTAAAGTAATCTTTGCTCCTAATATTGGTTTTCAAATTAAAATAATGGACTAATTCGCCAAATGAATTAAGAATTTCTTGAGTAGTTTCCAATTGTGTAGAGTCTGGTTGACAGACTCCACCATAGGTCAAGTTTATTGATATAGAACTTGGACTCAAACTCAACCGTGTAATACAACCAGACTTTTCTTTTTTAGTATAACTATCAATTTTTCCTTTACTTGAATGTAAAAAAACTTCTTCTTGTTTCGCACTTACACATCCTACAAGTAAGAAAAGTGCAATTAAGACTACTTTTTTATTTTTCAAAGTCTCACTCCTCAAGCTCCATAAAGAACATAGGTTTGTCTTGGTAATATATTGGAACAGGGCCATTGCCAACCAATTGACTACCATCAAATAGATCTATATGAAACTCATCAAAATAGATAATTCCCTTTTTTCCTGAAATGGATGAAAGAGAACTTATTCTAAATTTATTATCTATAACCCCTAAATGCCTGGCTATATCTGCTGCCCCCATTATATATCGATTCCCTAACCCATCACCAACCGTACTAATGGGAGTGTTTTTAAAGGCATCATTGATAGCGTCATATCGTGAGCTTACGGCAGCCTAGCTCAACACCAACAATATAATCTGGTTTACTAGTTGCGAACTCACAAAAATAATGAAGTGCCTGTCCTTGTTATTTCGTAGAAAATTTAATCTGAAAAAACAGATTAAACCCTAAAAACAAGCAGCTAAAGAATAAATTTTAGCACTTCTTTTACTACTGTCTGAAATCAACAACTTACCATCCTGAATGATTATTAATAAATACAGGATTGTTAACTTGGGCT
>JBFFIY010000267.1:0-4319 GCA_041556195.1 Enterobacterales bacterium | reverse complement strand
TGGTGAATTGTTGAACTCTACCGGGGATACGGAGAATGATTTCCTCTATACGGGTGAAATGTTTGATGGCTCGACAGGATTGTATAATTTAAGAGCCAGAAATTATGATCCGGGTACTGGACGCTTTACCCAAATGGATACTTGGCAGGGCATCAATAGTGATCCAGTTACACTCCACAAATACTTATACGCGAATGCCGACCCTGTAAATTTTACTGATCCGAGTGGTAATTTTAGCTTGGGTCAAACTATGAGTGCGCTTGGTGTCCTTTCAAATTTAGTAACCGCAGCTCAGTTCGGATCAAGTGTATTTAAAATTGCAACAGGCGAGGAACAATTGCCGACAGCAAGGGAAATTGGTTCGTCAATAATATTCAATATGCTTGGAGGCGGTGCCGGTAAAGTAATAGGGTTTTTTGGTAGAAAATTTGCTTCTAAGTTTAAAAATGCATTTGGTAAACCAGGTTGCTTTAATAATAGTTTTGTAGAAAACACCTTAATAGAATCTGAGTTTGGTTTGGTGGCAATCGAAACTTTGGAGATTGGTGATAAAGTTTATTCTTTTAATGAGGAAACGGGAGAAGTTGAATTAAAAGAAATAACACACTTGATACGCCACGAGGAAGAGAGTGATCTAATAAGGCTACTCTTATCGAATAATGAAACTTTATATGTAACACAAGAACATCCTTTTTATACGAATGATTCATGGATGAGTGCCATGATGCTTTCAACGGATAACAAGTTATTTTCAAAAGGAGATGAAAATATATTTGTTGTGGAAAAAGCTTATTGGGAAAATAATGTTTTTGTATATAATTTCACAGTAGAAGATAACCACACCTATTTTGTCGGTAAAAAATCAGTTTTAGTACATAATGCTAAAAGAAAAAAATGTGGCCGATCTTTTGAAATGGAAATTTCAGCGAATTCTTTTGAAGAAGCAAGAAACAAAGGTTTAAATCAGTTAGGAGTGATTGACCAGGCAACTAGGAAGTCTGTTTTTTCTAAAAGTTTAGCTAATAGTAAAGTACCCAAAGGTGCCAAAGTTGGTTTTGAAACAAACGTTAATGGTGTTTGGAAACAGTACCGTTTAGACTTTGATGAAAAAGGACCTCATATTAATATCAAAGTTGGTAAAGGTAACGCAATGGTTACAAACCTAAGGATAAGCTTCCCAGGTAGTGAGAAGGATGTGCTTAAATTTATTAGGGCATTAAATAAATAATTATGAATATCAAAATTGATAAAAGTAGTTTATTAAAAAAAGAGAAGAGCTTAAGGTTAAGAATAAAATCAAAGAGCGCATGAAATCTATTGATGAGTTAGTTGATGTTCTAAATAGCAAGAATATTAATTTTGACATTCTTATAGAACCTGATTCAGGAGAAAATATTGCTGATATTTGTGATTGGCCTTTGCGTACTTTCCCTGATACAGGCTGGGGAAATATTGACTGGAATAAAGTTGAAAACAAAAATCAACTTGATGATTTTGATATTTCTGAAGCCAAAGATTTTTTTAAATTAAATTTTATGTTGGATGATAATGAAATTGTATATCTTGAGTGGTCTAATGCTCTTCGACCTACAGTATCTATAAGCTATAATGACTGTTTGAAAATATTTGAAACCATAATTGATTTGGATATGGATTGTTGGATATATTCAATTGAACATTCTACAGTTATGGAATCTTATCATGAAGGGGTTGTTACGATTGGAAAAGCCGAATAACTTTAATTGGCCTTTTGTGTCATTCGAGGAACCTCATCATTTTGAGTAGTTTTAAGCCCCTTTTTTGGAAAATATTTCATAGAGAAAAATATAAAATGATTTGTGAAAGAAGGGGCGAAACTACATTGATGATGGGCTATGGAAACTTATTAACCAATCAAAGTTAAACTTGGTTTATGTGACTTGGTAGGTGCAGATGGAACACTATTGTTTCTGTTAACAGTAGAGCCTATAAAAGCCAAACCAAAAGCCAACTGGTCAATTTCACTTTCTGGAATCTGAAGCTCTTTGGCAATACATGACTTAGTAACACCATCTGCCCGTAATGCATTAAACACCTTACCCAAAATAAGTGAAGTTTCTCGTTTAATTCCTTCAGGTTCTCTTCTCAGCATTTTTTTCTTTGACATCTCAATTATTAAGTTGCGATATTGCCATTCAGTAATCAAACCTAAATCTTTCAGTCTACGAACCAGAGCAGCAAGGGATACTAACCATAACTTTTTTAGTTTGATTAAGTTTGCTAATGCCACAAATCTTGGAGCATTCGCCCTGACACTTCCTTCTGGCATCAAGAAGGCAGAAGCAAAACGGTCAGCTTCTTGTTCTACCTCTCGACCACGAGGCCCCCCATGTTTATGAAGCACCAAATGCCCCAATTCATGAGCAGCATCAAAACGGCTGCGCTCAGCAGATTTGAAAGTATTAAGAAAAACAAATGTTTTTTCATTTTTCCAAAACGAAAAGGCGTCAACTTCTTTGTTATTCTCAGAAAGCGAGTAAACTCTAACACCTTTTGATTCAAGCAAATGAATCATGTTGCCTATGGCCTTTTCGCCAAGCCCCCACTTTTCTCTTAACGCACGAGCCGCAGCCTCAGGTTCAAACTCTCGCAAATCATACAGGCTGGCACTGGGAAGTTGAAACCTTTGTTCCAACCATTGACTAAACATAATGGAAATACTTCCAGCACTCAAAGCAGCATCTCGTTGAGAAGCAGTCATTCCCTTCATTGACCTAAAACTCACCCAATCAGGATCAAGCTCTTCAATATCATCACCTTCAAAAAAAGCAGGTGGATACCCTAACACATGAGCAAGTTTTTCCATTGTATCTGCTGGTATATCATTACGGCCATTCTCGTAGTTTGAAATCATTCTGGACGTCATGCCAACAGATTCAGCCAATGCTTTCATTGTTAGCATTCGCCTAGCTCTGGCTAATTTCAAACGGTTAGGATTGAATGATAATTCTATGCTCATGCTTGTCGTTCGATATCTATATCAATTTCAGGAGCGAAATCAGGTTCAATGTCAATTAATTCACCATCAAGAGGGATAGACTTAAGCAATATGCGTTCATTCCATCCACACACTCGACCTAATGAATCAATGTTAGTAGGCAATGATAATTCCGAACGAATTTCTTGAGCTTTTTCATCAAAGCAATATAGTAACAACCAAGTCTGCCCAGTTGAATCATCTTCAACATTATTTAACGACACCACATTATCTTGGAATAGATCTTTTTGGTTTACTGAAAGGTACTGTTTTGTCTGATGCCCTTTCGGGTTTCTGGTTGTAGGGTACCCGTCAATCAAACCTGTATCATTACTACCACCAGAAACAACAATTGCCATATTAGTTTCAGGGTTGATCGTCATAGATAGGTTTCTAACATTTTGAATAGCCCAGCCTTCAGGTAGTAAAGAATCCCTTAACGCTTTAACGGTTTCAAGAAATGCCATTGTCCCACCTGCATTTGCAGGGTGGTTCGGAGTTGAAGAATTGCGAGCAGCTTGCCCTTGGGCAACTGCGAACTTTAAATGTTCCTGCGATAGACCTAACTGCTGTAGTCGCTCTTCAACTGATTTTTCATTGGAAAATATGCTTGGTGCTGTGTTCATATATCAATTCCATCAATGTCATTTCCTATAATCATGCCTCATTTGAGGTCGAAAAACAAGAAATTATTATGCCTAAGTTGGAAATTAACTTATGGTTAGGCTGAATATGATCAAAGGATCAGAATAATTGAAAATCTAAAGTATTAATAAATAACCGAAAAAAACACCCACAAAGCCCCGTAGAAAATCACGGGGCTTTTTGATGTAGGGGTTGGAAATGAATTTTTGTTGAATGCCTAAGTTTTTTTCCTCAGCTCCTCCACCAAATCCCTGATAACAGCTTTCTCCCGATGTTTAAGGCTGAGGATTTTTTTAAATAACCCCTCTGGTTGTGGTGTCAGAGTCAACACCAGACAACCCTGCATGACCCGAACGGTAACAGGCTGATGGGGCTTAAACCCTGCCTTAATCAACCAGTGTCCCTTTAACTCAACCCATCCAACTTCAGTGCGTTGCTCTGGCTTCTGTTTTAGCTGGTAATCGTGAAAACCTTCTCTTACCTTTAGTTGCCTGGTATGGCATTAGCGGCAATTTTAAATTTGGCCGCCTTGAGTAATTGTTGTTGTTTACGATGAGTTCTCTCCTGCGCTTCACTATCTGTTAGCAGCTGTAGTCGCTCATCGAAGGATAGTTCTTCATAGGTGCCAGGCTGTTCCATTTGACTGACTAGTGCTCCT
>JBFFIY010000266.1:0-4322 GCA_041556195.1 Enterobacterales bacterium | reverse complement strand
CGGCATCAAAAAGACCTTCTTCCTTTTCCTGCAACAAATCCTCTACTTTGTGGTTCAGGGTGATTTTTACGCCCATTTCCTCAATCCGTCTGATTTCTGCCGCAAGAATGTCGCGAGGTAAACGATAGGCAGGTATACCAAAGTGCATCATACCGCCGGCAATTGGTCCAGCGTCGCGGATCTCCACTTCATGACCCATACGGCACAACTGGTAGGCTGCTGATATCCCACTGGGCCCAGCTCCAATTATTAACACCCTTTTACCTGACTTACGAAGTTGGAATCTCGGCTTCCAACCTTTTTCCAAAGCCATATCACCCAAAAAACGTTCTACCTGATGAATACTGACCGCATTATCGACATTTTCTCGATTACAACCTGTTTCACAGGGATGATAACAAACACGACCATGAACTGCGGGCATCGGATTACTTTTAATGAGCAATTGCCATGCCTCTTCAAATTGTTGATTGTAAACTTTATCCAGCCAGCCCTGAATATTCTCACCGGCAGGACAAAACTGATTACAAGGTGGCATATAATTTTGATAGACGGGACGTTTATGTGCCGAAGGTCCTGTTCCATCACTCTTTTTCAAGTCTGGTGGTGATGTCAGATCCCGCTGCTTTATAGAAGATTGTTGGATAGTCATTACAATTTTCCCTTTCATTACCTTTGAATTTTTATAATAAGTTCAATTAGTCATGGCGGTAGCTCTTACATCCACACGGCAAGTAGTAACCTTCTTTTGCTAAAACTAATTAACCAATCATTGACCTACTATATCGTCAATGAACCATATTCACAATCTGTTACCACATCTTACACATTTGACCTGATTTCATCGTATTTAAACTTTCTGGTAATACGGAAAAGGTGCGTTATTGAAGAATTGTTATTTCCCACCCTCCAATCGAAAGAATAGCTGTTTTTTAACCAAATTATTGCCGTAATTCCTTAGTCTGTTTATAACGCTAATTTGGTAAAGAGAATTTCCGTGTAGAATTTTGAAATTTGTCTTGCTGTTGGTTGGGTGATTTTTGTCTAATTCACTCTATGCAGCGATTTTTTGAAGATTTTGAATCCATTCAGCAATTCACGCATTCTCTCAATTATCACCAAAATCAGTTGGAATGTTCTCATTGTTTGAAGTGTGACCAATTTATTTCCCATGGAATCGTTTTTAAACAGCGTTCTATTGATGTTAAAGAACCTGTTGGCAAGCGCCTGTTTTGCTCTAACCTCTATGGTCGTTCAGGTTGTGGCCGAACTTTTCAATTGTATGTGGCTAGCGAAATACCGTCTTTTCAATATGGGGCGGCTCCCCTGATTATCTTTCTTGCCTCGCTTTTAGCCAGTAACCGTTCATTTTGAGACGTTATTTTACTTAAGCTACTGATGGATTATATTTCTCCTTACCAGCCACTCAGGAGAAATAAAATGTCCCAAAATGAAACTGCCACCAACAAATTCAGCAGTCCCCGTAAACCTAGAGTTGTTCGCACTCAAGCGCAATGGCAATCCCTCATCAAGGATTATGAAAATGGTTCGTTAACCCAAAAGGATTTTTGTGACAGTCATCAAATTGCTCATTCCAGCCTTCATAAATGGCGAAAACGTTATGGGCGCTCAAAACTGGTCAAACCATGCAAAACACCTTCTTTTATAGATATAACCCAACCTTTATCTGACGCAAAGCCTCAAGTTGAGAACCTGAACTCTACTCAATCACTTTGGCAAGTTGAATTGGAGCTTGGGCAGGGGGTTGTGCTTCGAGTAAGAGCCGTCTGATGTTTTTCCCAGAATCCCAGGTGAAAATTTGGTTATATGCGAAACCCACTGATATGAGGAAATCCTATGATGGACTTGCAGCGCTTGCTAAAAACAAGATGCGGGAAGCGCCACTGAGTGGACATCTATTTGTGTTTATTAATCGCCGTCAAACTCAAATAAAAATACTGTATTTTGATCGCAGTGGTTATTGCTTATGGGGGAAACGATTAGAGCAAGGTCGTTTCAATTACAATCCGGATTTGGGTGAAAAGCAAATCCTCGACTGGACAATGCTGAAACTTATTATTGAAGGCCTTGAGATTAAAAATACCCGTCAAAAAAAGCGCTATAAACACCCATTAACTCTATGAATTTGTTATAATACATGCATGATAAAAAGCGTCTGCTAAAAGCCGCCTTTAAATTTATTGTCACCTCATTAAACTTGCTCTTACATTCAAATGTAGGAGCCAACAATGAAAAAAACAACTCAACAAACTTGGCAAGATTTAATCAAACGCCAATCTCAGGGTGATTTATCCATATCTGATTTTTGTAAACAACAAAAAATCAGTACAAGCTGTTTTTATAAATATAAAGCTATCTTCAAAGTTAAATCTGCTCCACAAGCAAATGCCTTCATTAAAGCAGAGCGGCTACGTCAAAGTAGTGTAAAAATAGAGCCCATTAAAGTTCAACATGGCAAAACACAAATCCATTTACCTATAACTATTCTACCTACCTGGTTTGCTGAATTTATCAAGGCACTCGCATGACTCAGCTATCGGGTATGACGGAGATTTATCTGCATCGTGATGTGGTTGATTTTAGAAAGTCTATCAATGGCTTAATGATAATCGTTGAGAGTGAAATGAAGTTGTCACCCTTTAACGGGGCTCTGTTTATTTTTTGCAATCGAGGGCGGGATAAGCTCAAAGCATTGTATTGGGATGAGACAGGGTTTTGTCTTTGGTATAAGCGGTTAGAAAAAGACAAGTTCAAATGGCCTCGCAAATCAGATAGTGCCAATATAAGTCTCACCGAAACACAATGGCAATGGTTATTATCTGGCCTCGACATAACAAAATTACAAACACATCAACCCTTGTCCTATGAGACATTCCGTTGATCGCATTAATTCGACCATTGATCGTAAAGTTGTTCTTTAACATCTATTATTGGCTAGTTTTTGTTATAATGTCAGCTATGAAAACAAACCATAAATCACCTTCAAACAAGATAAAAGACCTGCAAAATTTGCTGGTTCAGAAAGAATGCCTGTTGAATGAAAAAGAGATTGAAATTAAAAAACTGCAAGAGAAAAATCAATATCTTTTAGAGCAGTTTCGTCTCGCGCAACAAAAACAATTTGGTAAAAGCTCTGAAGCGGCTCCCGGTCAGGGTGAGTTATTCAATGAGCTTGAGCAACTCATTGATGAAGTGGTTGAGCCAGAAAAAGAGGCTGTTAAGACAACTCGAAAACAACCTAAGCGTCAGCCTTTACCAAAAGACTTACCCCGTGAAACTCGTGTGATTGATTTATCAGAAGAAGAAAAAGTCTGTGATTGTTGTGGTTTTGATTTACATTCAATGGGTGAAAAGAAAAGTGAACAACTCGACTTTATCCCTGCTCAAGTGAAAGTCATTGAAACCATAAGATTACAGTACAGCTGTCGCCATTGTGAAAAAACGGGAACAAAAAATAAAGTTAAAATTGCCCCAGTACCAGCAAGTCCCATTCCAAAAAGCATTGCAACACCCTCGTTGCTCAGCCAAATTATTACCAGCAAGTATCAATATAGTTTACCGCTTTACCGACAAGAAAGCATTTTCAAGCAGTATGGGATAGTGCTTAAGCGAAAAACCATGAGTGAATGGATGATGAAATCAGCCACATTATTCAAACCCATTGTGGAGCACTTACACCAGTACTTATTAAAACAACCTGTGGTTCAGGCCGATGAAACGACGCTCAATGTTTTAAGCGAAGATAAGACCAAATGTTATATGTGGGTTTATTGCACAGGTACTGACTCGCCCTCAAATAATGCGCTCAAAAACATTGTGCTTTATGATTATCAGGCTAGCCGTGCTGGTAGCTGTGCTGTGAATTATTTAAAAGAATTTAGTGGCTATCTGCAAGCCGATGGTTACAAAGGTTACGAGCAAGTTGATGCAGAGCTAATTGGCTGTATGGCACATGCCAGGCGTAAATTTATCGAAGCACAAACGGCTCAACCAAAAAACAAATCTGGCCGTGCTGATTGGGCGATTAATCATATTGGTAAGCTCTATCAAATTGAGAGAGCCATTCGAGATTTACCGGTTGATGAGAAGAAAGCCATACGACATGAAAAATCACTGCCTTTATTAAACCAATTCAAAAAATGGTTAGATAAATCCATCCTACAGGTATTGCCAAAGTCAGCCATTGGTACGGCGATTAAATACAGTTTAAATCAATGGGAGAAATTAATAGGTTATTTAAAAAGTGGCCATATTAATATCGACAATAATCGAGCCGAACGAGCGGTCAAACCGTTTGTGAT
>JBFFIY010000265.1:0-4330 GCA_041556195.1 Enterobacterales bacterium | reverse complement strand
TAGTTATATCAAAAACGCCGAAAGTTCTTAAGAACTTTCGGCGTTTTTTGTGCCTGTTATTTGAGTAATAAAAGTAATTTTAATAAATTGATTTACGTGATTTTGATCTCGCGGTTATTCCATACAAGCTCAGTAGTAACAACATCCAGGGTGTTGAACTGCCACCGCCGCCGGCACTTTGTGCTGGAGGAGGCGGTTGAACAGCAACCGTGTTTACTGTAATAGTTACTGTAGCCGTTGAAATTTCTCCAGTGTTATCCATCACCGTGTATTCTAATGATTCGGTTCCGGTAAAATTTGTCGCTGGAGTGTAATTTATGCTGGTGGATAGATTCTCTACTGAACCTTCACCTGAATAATTAATGCTTTGAATTGACAGGTTATCACCGGGATCTACGTCTATGTCATTACTAAGAACGGTTAAGCTATTTGAGCTACTGTTTTCTTCCAAAGTAAAAGAGTCATTGAAAGCGATTGGTACATCATTTACTGGTGTCACGTTAATGGTTAGATCAAAGCTATTACTATCAGTCAGACCATCATTGACTCTTACAGAGACAGATAATGAACCACTAAAATCCTGAGCAGGCGTAACTACAGTACCATTAAACTGATAGTTATCACCGGATTGTATTTTCAATGTAAAATCAGTAGGAAAGCTATTATCCACATCTTCAACGGTTAGAGCTGATAATTGAATATTGATAGTTTCATCTTCTATCATGGTCAGGCTATTAGCCGCAGTGATCACTGGTGCGATATTGTTAATAGCCTCTGAGGGTTTCACCACAAAAAATCCAAACTCAACGTCACTGATCAGAATATTGCCACTAGGTAAATAAGGATAAGTTCCCCACGCCCCATTAAAGTTAGCACTGTTAGCTGAAGGGGTTGGGAAGGTATCAAAAAATCCCAGTTCAGATGGATTAGTGGGATCCTTAATATCTAAAATAGTTAGACCACGTCGATAGTTAGACATGTAATATTTATCGCCTTTAACAAAACCATTGTGATCGATAGCTTTGGTTTTTCCGCTATAGATCCCAGCTATAAAGGGCTGGGTTAAATCATTAATATCCATCACTCGTAAAGTAGTATTTAATCCATGACGTTGCTCATCAATTTCATCCTGAACAAAAACGTACTTTTTATCTTCTGACACCCAGCCTGAATGAGTAAACCCGGTATTAGCATAACCTGTTCTGGACATTCTAAAAGGGGCATTTTTATCCGTAACATCCCACAGATCTACCGTAGTTTCATTGAAATCAACCAATATTTCACAGGGATTATGGCCTTGAGCACATTGACTGGTTCGGCTATCTGTAATCACCATACTGGCCATATCATGCACATAGTCATTGTTAGGATTGGAGGCGATTAAAGTTGGGTTAAGTGGATCATTAAGCCCAAATACTCTATAGGCTCCACCTGACTTATTGGCCCCGGCAATATACATAACTGGTGGGACAGGCTCATTAGCCATACCTGTGGCATAGTCTACATTGGCAATATAAACATTATGTGCTTTTGTGAACTCAGTTAGAGTTTGGGCAAGGCTGACTGATGTCGGTAGTTTTGTTAAGTCAATAATTTGTAGTCCCTGAAGAGCATTTGATTCAGTGGTGACATAAGCATAGGCCTGATACTTTTCCAGGGTTTCATCGAAAAACTGGTAAACTTTAAGATCACGCCAAATAGAAGCATTTCCAGCTATAAAACCGACCTCAACCGGTAATTTGGGATTGGTGACATTGACAATAGCAGTACCATTTTGTAAACCAACAAGCGCATATTCATTGCTATCATTAAGATCAACAAAGCCCCAGATATCATTAATACTTCCAGGATTTGATGAAAAGGAAGATAGAGGCATATGAGATTGCAAATTGATATTATTACAGGGAAACCCGGCTGCTGAACCATTATTACAACTTTCAAAGCTTTGTGTTTTTGATGTAAGTTTCTTAAAAAGATTAAGCTCCTCAAGTGTTTTTTCATCTAAAGCAGAAATTTTCTTTTGATCCTGAATCAGGCGAAACCCCTTTTTAGCTAACTGCTCACGGTACTCAGCAGGAATACCCACAATCTCACTGGATGTTTCCTCGAGACTTGCTTTAGCAAATTTATCAGAGGTTTTATAACCTCCTTGCATAATTACCATATCGCTTAACAGATAAAAGATATCGGTGGCTTCCAGACTATAGGAGCCTTCAGCAACATGAATTTTATCCCCTTTCCCTGCTTGCGAGATGACATATCCCAGCGTTTTGCAGGGTGCAGAAGCCTGTGCACAACTACCATTATCAACACCGGATTGTGCTACATACCTTGTAGGGTGTCCGCCAGCATGGTGAGCGAGGGAAGTGGTTGAGATCAGGGTTACAGAAGTTAGTCCTAATAGAAGTGATATGGACTTTTTTAGCATAATTAGTTACATCCCTAAAAGTGCAAAATAAAATTATGTCATAACAAAACCCTATAAAGCTGTGAAATATTACCATTTTTTATGTATGAAATTGGCAAATTTACGGATGTACACAAAAAAAGGGGTATCATTCATGATATTGTATTTTATTTTTTAAAAGTTAAATTATGCTAATACCCTATCAGGAAGTATCAGAAGTCGCTCTACAGGGGCTTGCCCGAGAATACGTAATTAGTAATCTCTCTGAAGTTGAGGTTGAGATGGATATTGAGATTTGGACAAACAAAGTCATCGACATGGTCAAGCGATCAGAGTTATTAATAGAATTTAGTGAAGAAAATGAGTCGTTTACCTTAAAAAATAAAGGTGAGCTTTTTTGAGGAAGCCTGCTTCTAATTTTCTACCTGACAAAATATATCAACCTTCAATTTCTAGTTGAAGTTTTTCAAGCTCATCAAGAATACGAATAAACTTATTGCCAAAAGCTGTCACTTTATACTCTACTCGGGGGGGAAGTTCATTATAAGCAATTCGTTCCAAAATACCGAAGTCTATATTTTTCTTAAGGCAGCTATTAAGCACTTTCGTGGTTAATCCATCTACGTTACGTACCATTTCTCCCGGTCGATTAATATCATTTTTTAGAAGTTGATACACTGTGAGTGACCATTTACAACCATAAATGGTTTCTACCATTCGAGCTGAACGTTCTGGAGTCAATTTTTTAGTAAATAATTTTTCTTTGTTTTTCATAAAGATGTACCAAAAAGTTCCTACCTTACCACTTTGTGCCTGCTTTTCAGAAGGCTCTCAAGAAGTTTAAGATTACCACAGACTTCATAACGCAGTGTTAAATTTACGGGAGAAAACAAAGATGAATTTTAAAAAAACAGGTGTTGCATTAATTATTGGCGGCTCCAGCGGGATCGGACTGGAAACTGCAAAAATATTAGCAAGTCATAAAGTGGAAGTTGTAATAGTTGGTAATAACGAGACTAAGTTGAGAAAGGCGCTTGAAGAACTTAAAAGTATAGGAAATGCATCAGCAATTCAGGCTAACTTATATCTGAAAGAGGACATTGACAGTCTGGTGGATTATATTAACAACTCATCAACGAAAATTAGCTACCTGGTTAACGCAGCAGGTTATTTCAGCCCAAAATCATTTCTTGAGCATACACAGGAAGACTACGGAATATACTCCGGATTGAATAAAGCAACCTTCGAACTATCTCAGGCTGCAACCAAAAACATGATAAGAAACGGTGGCGGCAATGTGGTAAATATTGGTTCAATGTGGGCTAAACAGGCTATCAAGGCGACACCATCATCAGCCTATTCAATGGCAAAAGCAGGCTTACACGCACTGACTCAGCATATGGCCATGGAATTAGCAGAATTCGGAATTCGTGTTAATGCAGTTTCCCCTGCTGTAGTAAAAACACCTATTTATCAAGCTTTTATAGACCCAGCTGAAATTGATTCAGCCCTTGAAGGCTTTAACGACTTCCACCCTATTGGGAGAATTGGTACATCAGGAGATGTTGCTAACGTCATTACGTTTTTGCTGTCTAAACAATCTGAATGGGTAACAGGTGCTATTTGGGATGTTGATGGTGGGGTTATGGCGGGGCGTAACTGAAGTATTACGCTGTAATTAATCAGAAATTTTGACTATGACAAATTAGCTAGAATATTTGTCTTTGCGTCAAAAAATATACCCCTAATCAGGCATAATGAATGATTAGGGGGTGATAACTCTTTTTCAACATTTTAAAGTCAAAATCTTCCACCTTCGGCGGGTTCATTTTCTTTTACGCCAAAAGAAAACAGAACCAAAAGAAAGGGCACCCAGCAAAATTGACCTTCGGCAACCCAAAAAATTGTGGCTTCTTAACGGGT
>JBFFIY010000264.1:0-4353 GCA_041556195.1 Enterobacterales bacterium | reverse complement strand
GCGGCGATAGGTTCCGCTCGGACGTGCTTGCCCTTGGTGGCCCGGACCTCAATGATAGGGAGATGAGGTCTTTCGGATTGGAGGGTATGCTTGACCATATCACCCCCTTGATTAACCTCGATTACTATTCCGTCTGCTTCGTGTCGGTCGTAGGCGGCGATGGCTCTTTGCGCCCACTTCCTCGGATTTCCTGTAGTTGTACAGTCCTCAAGTATATATCCTCGATTATCGGTTCCAACACCCGCGACAATAATTCCATGCTCGTTTGACCCGTCTTGCGCGGAGATCGCGGGATCGACCCCGACGAGGATTCGACCCATTTCGGGTACTTGCTCTCGTCTGTTTTCGTGGATGATTTGTCTATCCCAGATGGCTCCGATGGCGGTCGGTTCGTATTCTCCGAGCCATGTGTGAGCGTATCGGTGTGGGTCGTTTTTCTTGTCATAAAGTCGTTCCTCCTCAAGAACTTCAGGGAACCAAGGGTTATCTTCATGCGAGGCTCTTACAATAATAGCATTTGCGGGTGGAGTCGGACCACGGAAGAATTTATCAACCGGGTCGGTAGGATGTCTCGGGTTCCATGAGAACCACATCTCAGACTCCGGGAATATTTCTCTTTCAGGGTGATTGGCGACGATACAGGGGCATTCCTTTATTGACAGCTTACAGATGGAACACCAGGGGTCTTTTCGGATGGTAGGGCGTAGATATTCGAGTGATTTGGCGGTCATGGTCTGGGCTTCTTCGCACCATGCGACATCGAAGCCTTCAAGCGACTTGATGGACTCAGCGGTATGGTCCTGCATACCTTGGAAGAGGATAATACCTCCACCGGGGGTATCTATATGGTCGCCTGTGATATTAAACGAGCCTGACGCTTGGAACTTTTCTATTTTATCCTCGATAAGCCGCTTGGCTGACTCTTTGAGTGACTTCTGGACCTCACGAATACAGACCATGCGGAAACCGGGCTGTTTTAATGCTCTAAACACTCCATATTCAGCGAAGAAATGCGATTTCATGGAGCCACGACCGCCATACGCCGCTTTGTAGCGCTTGGGAGCGAGCAGAGGGACCATTTTAGCCGCTGTTTTTATGAGGAGTTCGGTCATCAGTATTGGCCCATTGCGTAATCAAATCCAACGTGGACCCTCATGCCATCTAAATCTTTAGCAGACAGTGGGTATTTATCAAGAAAGTATTGGATTACTTGTTTTTCAAAATAATCTTCGTTTAGATTCTTTGGGTGGTCTGGGTGGTTAAGTCCACTCAAGAAGTGCTTTTCTGATTCCCTGATCCACTTATCGACAATCGGGTAATCCTTCATCTTTGGGATTACGATGCTAATCGGCATACCACCCCCTACGACACGATTAAAGGTTTTTCGGCGGTATAATAAGCGACTTTGGCCTCCAGATCGCCTAATCGGGATCTCATGGAGATCAGTTCATCGTTCATAACTGAGATATTCTCCAGCATGACAGCGAAGTTCTTATTATGTTCGGTAATGACCTCAGACATCACCTGGAGCTGTTCAGCCAGTTCGATCAGTTGTTTTTTGCTCATAGTGCCTCCGTGAGATAAATCTTGGTAATCATATCTTTAACAGCGAGATCGAGCTTCCATTCAGGGTCTTCAACGCCGGTCCTGTGCCTCGCCACAAGATCGCCTTTATGCAAGTGTATCAGGAGAGTTTCATCATCATCATTATAGGCGACATTAACCAGAACAGCATCGTCAATACTGAGGGCTTTTTCTTCGATGTATTTGATCTTCTTGAGGGCGGCGGAATGACGTTTATGCCATTCTTCAAGCCCGTACCTTATTACCGTCGTATCAGGGGTCATCATTCCTCCATAAGTTTTTTGAGTTCAGCGTCCCAGTCAACAGGCGGAATCTCTATTAACGGCGGGTGGGATAAGCGGTATGCGATTTTTCTCATTTCCAGGCTTCTCCCGTCTAGCCAGGGCGGAATTTCCCCAGCTTCGTCTATCGCATTGAGGTGATACCCACGACAAATTAAGAGATCCCCTCCACATATTACGCAAGTGTGGTTAAGTCCATTTTTCATCACTCCTCCTTTTGGCAGTCATCTTTGGACAGGTACATATTGAGCTTGATTATATCACCATCGGTGAGGCCTCGGGTGAGGCCATTACAGGAGCAGGGTTGCCAATCGAGTTCGGGCGGTTCAATAGGCTTCATCGCACTGACTAGAACAAGGGTTTGTAATAGAAAGGCTGTGAGCAGGATCTTCATTGAGATTCCGTACCTCTATCTGGGGTCGTAGGGTTTGCGTTTGGGATTAGACGGCTTTTTATCAGCTGTATTATTGAATTTTTTCATTTCTCGCCTCTTTACATCTTTAGCCATATCCACATCAATCAATGCTCCTGTAGAGTTATTCAACAGTCCCTTTTTAGTGATCTTAATGGCACCCAGGCCAAGTCTGCTATTAGCAACAATGCGAGCCTCTTTCAAGTTTTGGTCCGTGATTCGATTCATCGCTTTTTTCTCAGTACTTCTCTTAATTGACGTTGTCTTAGAATTCCTTCTAGCTTCTTCTGTTTTTTTTAAACTCTTTATAGTCTTATCAGCCGGTCGTTTTTCTGCACGCAACCTTTTTGACAACTCTTCTTTCAACTTCATAATGATCTCCTTGTGAGTGTGAGCAGGATTTTCAATTACGCTCCTTATTTATGTTAATATCACGGGGCAACCTTACCACAGAGGGCAATGAATGTTCAAGAATTTCATCTTCGGGAGAAAAGACAGGATGAAGAGAAAGAACGACTACTGGGAACCTAAGATAAGCTATAAAAAAAAGAAAAAAAAATTAGAAATTAAAATAAAATACGGGTCCAAGGGCTACACCTACAACGATAAAGCCTCCCAGGAGGAAACACAAACAGCCCTGATTACAATGGCTAAACAAACTAATAAAGATTTCTTGAAGAAAAGGGTTTGACAAAAATCACGAAACAGTGATAAATTGGATGTACGACCGGAGCCGATAAGGGAGTACTAATACATACAGAAGGTTGTGCCTTTGACCTTATACCGAGCCTTCCTCTAACTGCTTGGCTCGGTCCTCAATGAATACCAAAACACGTCCCTACAAGAAACGATACCAACCGTATAACAAATAACTTCTCTTCTTCCATAACCAAATCTCCAAAAAACCAGAAAATAAAAGATACCACCAGCACCATCCACGCCACAAAGATATAATAGCCTACCAAAACCATATCAACACCAAAGCTATTCCCACGATTACCAAAAAAATCAAAAAATAAAAAAAATAAATTCCTACGAATACATCCCAATATTCCAAAAAATAAAAAGTATAAATACTCAGGAATACATCCATCACTCCACGATTCGTTTCATGGGTGGGGGTAGGGGTTGATTCTCTATAACGCTATTAGATTCAATAGCTTGAGTAGTAGCTGGAGCTATCTCTATAGTCTGGCTAGCTTGTAACTCTTTGTTATTGTTGGCATCTATAATTACATGAGCGATGCGAGTTAGTTCCTTGACTTCTACCTTAACATCACGTGGTAGTAGCTTTGCTATGGTTTGGATGTAGACCTCAGGCTTGTCTTCTCTTACTTGCTGGATAGCATTGACCCCGTGTAATTGGAAGTCATCATAGAGAGCCGACACAAAGTCTTCTGCTAGTTTGGACCTTGATCCCTTCGGTCTACCTGTAGGATTGCCAGATTGTCCGGGCTTCCAAGAATACTTGAGAAGGTGTTCACCCTTCCGTTGAATAGTTGTTGTATTATCACCCATGACTTACCCTAAAAAGGTTAGTAGTAATTACCTTCCATCATTGTAGTTTCGTGCCTTCCTTCTTGTCAAGTATCCTCTTACTCAAATTATTTTCACTTTTCCTGAATAAAAGTATTGACTTAATGATAGCACTGGATTATATTATTCCTAACAAGCCGTTTAATAACATTAATCATGGAGATTACTATGAAGACTGAAATTATTAATAATTATCAATTCACAATAACATTATCAGGTTTTGGCGAAACACCAGAGCAGGCTTGGGAAGATGCGGTAGAGGGATTCGTTACCGATCCCGGTCATTATGATCCAAGCGACAAATGCGAAGTTATTGGAGAAGATGTTTGATCATTTAACTATTCATCATTAATAAGGGAGTTTAATTATTATGAAAAACAAACGGCCTGCAATCCACTGGATTGAAATAGAAACAGCAGAATTATGGTTAAAGCTGGGAACCATCGAAGTTACCGAAATAGGTCAAGAGAACACTTACTATAAAGACCAGTTTGACAATCAATTCTTTTGTAAGAATCTTTAATCACTTAACCAAGGGAG
>JBFFIY010000263.1:0-4478 GCA_041556195.1 Enterobacterales bacterium | reverse complement strand
CTTCCTTCAGACCGCTCCTCACGGATTGGCCCTTGCCATTCGCTAGTAGTTATCGTCTAATAACAACATGGTTTTCGACGGTGATTCTCCTACAGAGGACTTTCACCTCATTAGTTAATGCCCATGCCGGGCGTACACAAGACAATAAAAAGTTATTATCAACGAAAAGTAGCAAAAACCAATAACACGGTAGCAATAAAAACAATTGCTCACAAATTGGCTAGAGCTTGTTTTTATGTTCTACGCGATCAGGTGGATTTTGATGTAAAAAAAGCCTTTTGTTAAAAAATTGGTTAAGATGATGAGCTATATATTAGGGTTGGTAAAACCACTAAATTTGATTAAGCCTTCATCTTAACCATTCCAATTAAAATGAAAAATGGGTATGCCTAAAATTATAGCCATAACGGGTTGGTTGGTTTTTAAAATAACCAAACCCCAGAATTGTTAAATACAGTACAACTTTTTAAAGTCGAACTGTAAAGAATTGGAATGATTTTGGCACTAAAAAATTACTGAGGCAATAGCCAAGAGCAGAAGTTATCCTGATTGTATCAGGCCAGCTTCACCGCTTTAATTCAGATGAGTGACTGGTGCATATTCACACCAACATTGTGATTTTTAGGTGCATAATAATTTTCAGAATAGTGTTGGATAAGATCGAACAAATAACAATTAACTTGGTTTTATAAAAATAAAACATGAGGGTGCACACATATCTTCTTGACCGGAGAGTTCTAATGGGTGACCCTAAAGCCAAAATTTTATGGGCAATTTTGAAGGGGGATCTTGCAACTAGCACTTTCATGGGTAACTTCATTGCTAGTATATTTGAATTAACTTAAATCTCTTTGGGTTTTATTCCCCGTCGCTTGCGGCGCAACAGTCATCCCGATGGAGTCTGAGTGACTGAGGGATCTTATGTATAGAAAGTTTTCTCAGTCGCGTAGGCTCCTATCGAAATGACATAAGAGATTATCAAGAAACAATACCCCGTCTGCTTGCAGCGGGGATGTTTAATTATCCTTTTCTTTCACATGTAAGTCGGGCTTTAGTCCGACAACGACTTCGAGGGTAACTCTATTGCTGTTTCGCTTGAGTTATCTTGAATGTCTGTCCCTTGCTATATACTTGCTATATAATTAAACTGATTGTTTGTTTTTTAATCCCTCCGTCCCCTTTGCCTATTCACCCAGCGCCCAAGTACAACCTATTATTTAATAGTCTAAGCAGAATTTTTTAAAAAATTGTTGTTAACAACAAAGCTATGGCAGGCATCGACAACAAGTCCCATGAACTTAATCGTTAGATTTGCTAGCTTTTCTAACTCCGCATGTGTCTTATTGTCTGCTCCGTCTTCAAATGTAATAAATCCGTGTGCTAGGTCATTTCTACGCTTGCGAATATACTCCATCTTCGACAACTCATTGAAGTAGGGTCTCCTCAATTCATTTTTAAACAAATTTGGATAAGAAATATTTATTCCTAACTTTTTAGCAAAATCGATTATTCGTTTGTCATCCCAATTTCCATCTGTTTTTTGTATCGAGAGTTTTGACCACCCTGAATTACCAAGCAATAGTCGCCCCATATCTTGTGCTCGGTTATTTAGTCTTGAAATATTAACTTCATTAGAAATACGTAAATTCGCGATGATCCATTCATCAAATAGTACTTCAGTGTAATCTTTAGGATGATGATTATGAATAGCGATCTCAATTACCTCTAGTGATTTAGCCATTGTTGATTCAACAACATTATACAAATGCACCAAAATACTAGCCTTAAGAATTAAAACTTGCCTTACGTCGACATCAAAGTCATCTTCACGTTCTTGAACCTCTGTGCTTCTTTTTTCTAGAGCTGATAGAAGTTTTAAATGCGTACTTACTTCATGTTTTCGCTCTTTTAAATAGGTCTTAACTTCATCCATTAATTTATTCCTAAAAGGTTATCTCTTACAAACTTAATACGCCCTTCCAGTTTGCTTCTTGTATTAGCACCATCAGATGTAGTGGCTGTAGTGAAATCTTCACTATCCATCCATTTATCTATGCTTGGCGGGCTATTCAACAAAAGTGGATTTTGTTGAATAGCAAGTGCAGAGCCTATAGCTATTGCCTCGTAGCGAGCTCTAGGAACTTGTTTTGCCAGTGTAGGTTTTTGAAAGCGGTTAGGGAATGTGGCGGTAACAAAGTCCATCATTTGTATAAACCTTGTGCGAAGCGTGCTTATAATCAGTTCCTTCTTTGCTGCTTCGCGATTTGCTTCTTCTAAATAATCATATATAAACTCTCTAGGTCTATCCTTATAGCCCACAAATAGCTGTTCTTCATTGTTTGGGGTATATCGAGATGTGTATGCAAAAAATCTAATAACCAACTCTTCACGCTCGCGCTTGTCTACTAGACTCTTTGATATCGGCGTCATTGCAATAAACTGTTCATTATTGGCAAGTTCTACAACAAGCTCAGTAATTAACCCCGGAAGTGAGCCTCTACGAACTTCTGCTTCGTTGGCTTTGGAGCCCCCAGTATTAATTCTATTAAACATTTCAGTTCGTGTAGAGGTTGAAGTGTCATTTTCAAGCAGTATCCCGCGTATAGATTGGGATAAAAATTTCTTTCTCCTACTTGCTGATAAGTCATTGAATTTCATCCCTTTTAAACTTGTTAAAATGCTCAGGTCACCTAATTTGAAATCTTGATTAACAAATTCTTCTAGAGTTCTAAGGCGTTGTGAACCGTCAACTATTTCAAAATTTCCTTCTTTATCTTGCCAAAAAAACAAGAAAGGAATAGGCAAACCAATCATGACAGACTCAATGAATCTTGATTTTTTCTTTTTATCCCAAGTAAATTCTCGTTGATAATCAGGCACGTAGTATTCTTTATCTTTTACTTTTTTAACTAAGTGCTCAAGACTATAATCAATAACGTTAAATCTAACCAAATTTGCCGCCTGAAGAATTTGCTTCTCCGACACTTCTTGTTTTGTATCTATTTTTTGTTGTTTTTCAATAATTGATGTCATTTTTTATCCTTCAATAATATGTCTGATTGCTTCCTTTACCTTGATATAGCTCGCTAAGCTTTCTGTTTTGCAAATAATTAATTTCAGAGACTAAGTTGTACTATAAATTTTACACACTTTCATGTTATTTGAACACAATCTAAAAAAAATGATTACTCGCTTTTAAATTAGATCGTAAAACATTATTATGTTAGCAGAATAAGCGAATTCTATAATTATAACAAAAGGGCTATATGTTAAACATCACTGCCATAGATCTATTCTGCGGGGCCGGGGGTTTAACTCACGGCCTTATTAAATCAAAAATTAGTGTTGTTGCTGGCTTTGATATCGAAGAATCTTGTCGTTATGCCTATGAAAAAAATAACAAAGGTGCTCAGTTCTTTAACCGTGATGTGTCTAAGCTGACCTCAGAAGAAGTCTTAGCCCTTTATCCAAAAGGGCAGATTAAACTTCTGGCTGGTTGTGCTCCTTGCCAACCTTTTTCGACTTATTCACAAGGGCGAGACGCTCATAAGGATAAAAAGTGGCCACTACTATATGCTTTCTCTCGTTTAATAAGAGATGTAGAACCTGAACTGGTGACGATGGAAAATGTTCCAGATGTCACTAAACATCAAGTTTATCATGACTTTGTTACAGAACTAGAACAGCTCGGATATCATATCTGGGCTCAACAAGTTTATTGTCCTGATTATGGAATTCCTCAAATCAGGAAACGCCACGTTTTGTTGGCTTCTAAATTAGGCTGCGTTAAATTGATAGATCCAACCCGTAAACCTGAACAATATAAGACAGTAAAAGACGCGATTGGAGGTTTCCCGCCAATTCAAGCGGGACAGCAAGACACGAAAGATTCCCTTCATATTTCAGCAGGCCTTTCGGCACTGAACCTAGAGCGTATTAAATGTTCTAAAGAAGGGGGCTCTTGGAGAGATTGGCCTGAGCAGTTACGTGCGGCGTGCCATCAAAAAGAAAGTGGCAAATCATATAGTGGCGTATATGCACGTATGCAATGGGATCAACCAAGCCCTACAATGACAACCCAATGTTTCGGTTACGGTAATGGCAGATTTGGGCACCCTGATCAAAACAGGGCTATTTCTTTACGTGAAGCGGCGACATTACAAACTTTTCCTAAAAATTATAAGTTTGTAGCTCCTAACCAAGCAATTTATATGACCACAATTGGAAAAATGATAGGAAATGCTGTGCCTGTAGATTTAGGGCGGGTCATAGGTAAGAGTTTGTCAAAGCATGTAGCTTGACTGGTTGAGCTTAGAAACTTAAGTGACGCCTTTGACAAAGTGGGAAACACGGTGAGGTAGGACATATATGGTCACTCCCTCGCTGTCAATAGTTGCGAGTGTTTTAATCTTGAATAATTCATCTTTTCCTGATGGCTCTTAGATATAAACCACCAGCCCAAGTTAACAATCCTGTAT
>JBFFIY010000262.1:0-4517 GCA_041556195.1 Enterobacterales bacterium | reverse complement strand
GATGTACCTACAGATGTACCTACAGATGTACCTACAGATGTACCTACAGATGTACCTACAGATGTACCTACAGATGTACCTACAGATGTACCTACAGATGTACCTACAG
Source organism: Enterobacterales bacterium (assembly GCA_041556195.1). Lineage (GTDB taxonomy): Bacteria > Pseudomonadota > Gammaproteobacteria > Enterobacterales > 21-14-all-40-8. The sequence continues at coordinate 4,408 of JBFFIY010000262.1, read as the reverse complement.
ATGTACCTACAGATGTACCTAGAAAAACGTTGACACATTATTTAGGAAATTGTTACAGTTGTTAAAATTTAAAAATAATCTGTACCGAAAGGATAAATAGTGCAATAAAGCAATAAAGCAATAAAACTGGCCTATGCATTAAACTTAAAAGGCTGCATTCTCATCTGGGGGTGAGAAATAAGGCCAATTTAAAATTTGTTGATAAACTTAAGAATCGAAGTTTATTTACACCATAAAATTTGAACACATTGTTAGGTGTTTTTACATGTCCTACCAGATTATGTGTGTCCGTTGGTATAAGTTCCACAGAGTGGAAATATGCAGATTTTTAATTTGTGTGCTTGTTTTTTGAGATGAAAAAACTGGTATCCAATTTTTGTTTTTATAATGTAACTATTTGAAATAGGTTCTTTTGCATGTCTCAATAGTTTGAAAACGGATAACAAAATATAATAGGCGCTGAATTTGGTTACATTTAGGTTGTAATTTGTACTGAATTATTTGTGAATGTTCTTGAGTGTCTGAGCTATTGTTCTGGCATTTCCCAGACTTGATGAATGGTGATTTCTTAACCACGCTGTGTTGATGGTGCTCATTGAGAAAGGCTGAAAAAAGAAAATATAAAAATTGATTCTTTTCGTTCAATCGAATTCTCAAATGGGGGGGGTGTTGATGTCAGATAGAAAATTAATGAATTTTATTTAATTTCATTTAATTTCATTTAATGTTCCAGCTTAATACCTATTAATAATAGGATGCTTACTTTTGTTTTAAAAGCTTGAAAAAAAAGACAAAGTTAAAGTCACCTTTTGAAATATCTGGTCTTTGTGAATTAAACGTTTGTTTTGATGTGTGTTATTACATTGTGAAAAAATAGTAGATAGAGGGAATATAAAATGAACGAACTTGTTAAAAAATTAACTAAGGGACAGCACCCGATTTCGGCCGAACGGAGCAGTACGGCTTCAGAATTGCGCGAACAGATTGACAGGGAGTTTGTACTGTTGAAATTTACTGATACTAAAGGTGGAACCGAGTTAGGAAGTCAGTTGGATATGAAATTGACCCAATTGGGGGAAGCAGATTTTGAAAAAAGTAAAGGAAATGTGCATTTAGTTGGAAATTTTACTCTTGATTATAGCAAAGTGCAGCTGATTGCCGATATAGATCTTGCTACTTTGAAGGGTTCTGGTAATTTGGTATTAGTTTAAGAATAAATGCCTGAAAGAAAACCTTTGGCTGCTAAAGCGAACAATAAGCCTCTAGCTAATAAAGAGTAAAAAACTGCAGCAACATATTAACTGCTGTAACACATTAATAGCTGTGTCAGAAATCAAAAAAAGATTTATTAATAATTGAGGAAATAAACATGTACGAAGAAGAGGAAGATACACGTACCTATAATGTTGTAATAAACCACGAAGAACAATATTCTATTTGGCTGGCAGATAGAGAAAATGCTTTAGGTTGGAAGAATGAAGGTAAATCAGGTACGAAGGCTGAATGTTTAGCACATATAGATAAAGTATGGACTGATATGCGCCCTCTAAGTTTACGGAAGCATATGGAAAAAGTGGAACAGGAGGAAGAGGAGAAAAAGCAACCAGCAAAAGCTTAATGAATGATGTAACTTTTAAAGATACTCCGTGGTTAGTAGTCTATAAAAAAACACAAGCTGTACTACGCCTGTTTTGTTTCCATTATGGTGGGGGGAGTGCATCTGTATTTCGAAACTGGGTGGATTATCTCTCTCCAACAATTGGGTAAACGAATATGGCGACGTTAAGGGAATTATCACGTTAGAAGATGCGATGGAAACGATGCTTGGGTTCGAGATTGTTGACGAAAAAGAACAGGCAACCGATATGCAAAAGGAGGCAAAAAAGTTATGGAAACGACGGGCTGGTAATGAATAAAAAGTGGCAGTGTAGAGAACACTCATAGCCTGGATCTTAAGAGCTTTTCATTTACTTAATATCACTCTAAAATCGGCTCCAAACCAAGCTTGCTCCGCCCTTTAATTCTATCTTGTTGAACGCTATCTCGTTTAGAATTTCCAGCCAGGAATTTGATAATTTTCCTCAAAACCATAGTCAGTTTTTTTTGGGCTATCGATCAGGGTTTTTATGAGTTCCATCATAAAGTAGCAACCACTTTTAGCCACTTTTTGAGTCGATATTGCCTTATGACTGACTTTCTGTGTGATATGAGCAATATTGCGTTTTAGAAGTGCTGCACACAAAGAACCCCAAATTAATCCTTCTACGATAGGTGCTTTTTCAGTTGTAAACGCTTGAAGATTTGCATGCGATTTCCATTCCTTGAACATCAATTCTATTTGCCAGCGCAAATGATAAGCTTCAATTATTTGATAGGTTGTAAATGTGGTTCTCGCTAAATCGGTTATCAAGTATTGAAAATATTTCCCCTGGGGGTTCCAGCTGACAATTAATTGACAATCAAAATATTCTTTGTCATCTTCCCATTGGATATCCATATCCATGACACTATTTTTTCGAAGCTTATGTTTGAGCTCTTTTAAAGGCTTATTTCGCCACGCTTTTACCTCATGACCATCATCCAGAATAACCTGTTTTACCAACGGGTTCATATTCGATTTGCCTTTAATAATGCAGGAGACACTCGGTTGCTTAACCACTTGATGGATATAGTCTTTTTTAAAGTAGCCTCGATCACCCATTATCAATGTATCAAGCAGAGTTTCAACATCAGGTAAAAACTGTGGCTCTGATGCTGTATCAGGTGTTAATACAATACTTTCTGAACTTTCGCTCAATAGCTCGAGTGTCACATGTAGTTCAACCGCCGCTGGGTTATATTGAGTAAAACGACCAGGATAAGCTTTGGCGAGTTTAGGATTAATAGCGAAGGATGTGCCATCCTGTAATAAAATTTTAGTGAACCTTGCGAATGGACTACTGTCGTCAAATGAAAGCGTCTGCATAACAAAACGATTGAATAACTGATTAAGAATTTGACGCATCAGTTCTGGAAATGTTTTCTTGACCATTTGATTATGAAACGGTTTATATTCAACTTCCATATCGAATAACGAATTAAAGCCACGATGAATATCGGCTATAGAGTCAATTGAATGATTGGCTAGAACGGTAATGACTGCCATACTTAAACGATAAGAGGTAATATCCCTATCTCGTTTAGCAAAGCCAATTTCTTTTCCAAGTTGATTAAGTTTTGACTTAGAAAAAAGTGCTGTAAACTGTTTTATTGTTTGGTTAATATAGTTTCGGTTCACTTGATCAGCTCTCTGGTTGTTGTGGTAACACTTGATCTGATCTTGTGAACTCTAAAAAGTTCCCTTGTTTTTTCTGTGACGGCAATTTTTTACTTATTTATCAATGGCTTTAAAGATCCAGGCTATGAGGAAGTCCTAATCCTGGGTTTTCTTATATTTTAGCCTGGGATAAGCCACAGCCAAACGGTTGGAATATTCAACAGCCTCCTCCATTATTGGGAAGAGCCATAGTAGAAGTGCCAGATGATCCTAATGGTTTAGCAGTAACAGGTATGGATATATCATATGGCTCTACTGTGATATTCACTGCTTTATCATCCAGCCCAGATAATCTTAAAACTCATCTCCATAGTGATACCACAGTTTCTAGAAACAGCGAAACTTGCGAAGGTAGTAGCCAACTAAAAAGACCTACTTAGTACTTGTTTTTGTATTTTCAAGTGATTTAGATATATCTCACATTCCGTACTATTTTTGAAAAAGTCACTGTTTTTGTTGAATGAAAAAAGGGGACGGAAGGATTAAAAAATGAGCAATAAATCCCATAACAATAGTTGGTTAAAGATAGTATCTAGGACAGGCGCTTTCAAAAAAAATATGCTAAAACAAAATTTTCAGAATTATTTTTTATAATCTAAAAAGTATTCTGTATCGTTTGTTTTTTTGATGAAATGCTGAATTTAAGATAAACCTGTCCGTAAAATGCCTTTAAGCACATCAGAAAATCATTAGCTTGATTAAAAAAGTGAGTAGTTAGCCAGTATTTTGGTCGTCTTGACGTTGAAATAGAAATCTTGAACGATAAAGTTTTTCAAATTGTGTCGCATTTTCCATCCTGACACTTTGTTCAATGTCTAATCTCTGTAGGATTTGTCGAAAAGGATTGTGCCTGTCGCTGTTGTTCCCTCTCATTTCCATCTATGGAACTGCGATATTCGACTTAATCGCTAGTAAAATTGGTGGTGCCTGGATCGGGTTCGTATGGAAGTGGACAGTATTTTCCAATTAACAAATGAGCCTGAAAGAAGATAGAATGAGCTAAGCAATATTTCTATCTAATTCAAAGATCTGATCAAATAATATCCTTCGTTCATTTTGAAGCTTTTTTGCTGCTTCATTGTCACTCATTTC
>JBFFIY010000261.1:0-4561 GCA_041556195.1 Enterobacterales bacterium | reverse complement strand
GCTTTTCATCGGCTGGGGAGCTGTGGATGCCACTAAAAATGTTGAAGCCATCGCTGAACAATTGTCAGCGCCAGTAGCAACAACCTTGCAAGGTTTAAGTAGCTTATCAGCAAAACATCCACTGCATACAGGGTTCGGGTTTGGTCCCTCTGCGGTTCCTGCTGCTCAAAATGCTTTTAAAGATTGTGATTGCCTGTTAGCTATTGGTACTCGGTTTGGTGAAATCGCTACCGGAAGTTTTGGTGTAACTGTGCCTGAAAACCTGATCCATATAGACATCAATCCACTGGTGTTTAACCGCAATTTTCCAGCCAAAGTCTCCTTGCAGGGCGACGCCAAAATTGTCACTTCTGCCTTGTTAGAAAAATTATTGGTTGCCACATCAAAACGCGACAACCAACAAATTGCAACTAAAATTGCGGCAGATAAAGAAGCATATCGTGAACAATGCCGTTCTCACGACAATCAGAATTTAGTCAATCCAGTTCGATTTTTTGATGAACTAAGAGAACAATTGGATGACGATTCCGTGGTAGTCGTTGATGATGGTAATCATACCTTTCTTAGCGCAGAGTTAATGCCAATCCACCAGCCAAGAGGAATGATTTCTCCTACGGATTTTAATTGCATGGGTTATGCGGTTCCGGCTGCTATTGGCGCGAAAATTTCTCAACCGGATAAGCAAGTCATCTCTATTGTGGGAGACGGGGCTTTTTTGATGACCGCTATGGAACTTGCCACGGCTTCACAAAACCAACTGGCAACCATTAATTTTGTCTTTAATGATGGTGAGTTGTCACAAATATCACAGGCACAAACTCGCCCCTATAATCGAACAACCTGTGCTGATGTTGCCACAGTTAAACTTGAAGGCATTGCAACCGCAACGGGTTGCGAATACATCCATATCAATAATAATCAACAACTCAATAGTTCAATCAACAAGGCCTTTGAATTAGCCAAACAGAAAAAACCTGTCATTGTTGATGTGAATATTGATTATTCAAAACCCACCTGTTTTACCAAAGGTGTGGTTAAAACTAATATAAAGAGGTTGCCCTTTGATACCAAGTGTAGAATGATTGGTCGAGCAATCTATCGCAAGGTTCTTAAAAAATAATGCATTGAAAAAAATGAAATAATCGCTGTAACTAATCAGCGAGTTGTTAAATATACCCGTAGCTGTTCAGGTTGCCCCTAAAATGAGTCCGTTCGAGGCAAAAAATGTGAGTATATCCCCAAATGGATGTGGGTTATGCAGTTCATGCATGAAGCTATTAACTGTCTCGATTATTTGACTAGAAATTGCTTACCTCCACGGATGGAGGGTATGCAGTAGTAATGCCGGGAGCATTACCTGTCCTGCATTTCCAGCATACCCTACATCCATGTAGGTAACCATTTTTATGATGTGCGTCCGTGCACATCCCTCTACGAGCCAGCTGAAGCTGTTCAAAAACGTTTATCTCCATGAACGGAGTGTATGCATAAACAATGCTTGGAGCATTGTATGTCCAGACGTTTTTGTGAACGATGAAAAATCTTTCTGGAAAAGATTTTCGCGTCAGCTCCGAAGGGGTAAAGCATAGGGATATGCTTCACAAATGGCTCATTTTAGAGGTAAGCTGAATAGTTATTAATCGCTTAACTTTTTACCCAGATAAGCAAAGCCCATTGCCAAACATCTTCCCAGGTGTCCTCGCCCAACTGCCCATCTTGCCAGAGTTGAACTTCTCCCTGTTGATTAACGCAATAATAACCATCTCCCATTTGACACAATGGTATCAGATCTCGTGGCAGACCATTGGCCCAGGCTTCTGCGGTAACTTCTGGTAAGTGGGTATGAAGTTGAGGATCAGTGGCTGTAACAGGTTCTAACGCACCACAGACCAAATTACTGGCATTCATTAAAAAGGATTTATAACTAACAGGGATCGGTAGCAGGATCTCTTCTTCAATTTCCACCAGATCATCTTCATCAGGCAAATCAGCTGGTATTGATTGCGGTATGGCATGTTGTTGTATTATTTCAACTATTTCTTCCATCAGACTCTCTTGATGTTATTTTGAAGATAAACCTCAATAAATCGGCTGAAATTCGCCATATGAGGATTTTTGTATCATCATACTCTTTATTTTTATAAAGGTAGGATAATTTTTCACTGAGTGTACCTTCTCATCAAGATCGAATTTAATCTACGCCTTTGATAGCTCTCTTCTTTTAGTTAATACGTAATCAGCCATATAAAAAACAAATAGAATAACACTGAATCCGCCAAATATTTTCAAGTCAATCATAGCTAAGCCTGATAAGGCACCTAACAAGGCTCCCAGTAATTCAATAAAAATCAATTGGTCACTGTTCATGCTCCTGAAAATATGATCCATTTGTTTTGGTGAAAATTTTTCTGCTTTCTCTTTGATGATTTCAGTTAAATCAATAGACTCGATTAGTGCGATAATTTGAAGGTTAATTTGCTGATTAACGGCTGGTTGTTTAAGTTGTTGTCCCAACCATGAAAATAATGGTTAAAGGCAACCTTTAATAAATTGCATTAACCTGGGTTGGTTTGTTATCTTTTGGATCTCGTTTGAAATAAGCCTGGTGATGTTTAAAGAGTGATTTTTTTTATGAAAAAAAACATCAATAAGTTGTTTAAAGTTAATCTTGTTATTGTCAGTTTTTTCAGATGGTTGCAGAGTTAAGAAAGGAGCTGTTCCTCTATTTTTGTATTCTCTAACTAAACTCTGTAATCCCTCAAATAATGCTTGTCTAAACTCAAAACTCGCTACCATACGAAACAAATATTGTTTAATGTCATTATCGTTGATATTTGCCGACCATCTGGCCGCTTTTGCAATACTTCTTTTAATGCTGTCCTGATTTTCAATGTGCTCATCAATACGGGCAACAAGTTGCTGTGCAATATCGGGAATATTTTCAGCTATGGTTTTGATGACAGGTTCAATTAAATACTCCATTTGCTGAGGATTTTCATCAAACTATTTTTCAATCCAATCAAATCCTTGATTCAACAACTCATCTACCTCTATATCTTCAGAGATCTGTTCAATAACCTGTGTTTGAAATTGCTCGAACAATTGCCTGAACTGGACATTATTTTGATTAAGATAATCACATATCGTATCGGTTAACTTTTTTATATTTTGCGGATTTTCGAACCATGTTTCACAATAGTTTTTTGTACTAAAAAGAATTTTTGGAACTATATCAGCCTTTTCAAGATACTCTTGCCAGTGTTCACTGGCCAAAAAGTGGTGACTAAGTGTTTTAGACAAAGTTGCAGCAAGTTTTGCCTGGTTCTTCGGTATTAACCCCTGACGTCTCATAACCGTGGGATAATAGGGTCTGAATAACATCTTTATAGCGATAAAATTGGTAAAATAGCCAATATTAGCCGTCAGGGTTATGGTATAAAAAATTTCCGACCAACTTCCGCTGTCAAACACAAAATGCAACAAGAATGCTATCAGTAGAGCAAGGGGTAATCCCCCTAAACATAATTGACGAATAACATGTAAACCCATTCAAATCCTACCAAATTAAAATATGGAGCTTATTAGCTACCTTTAACCAGCAAGTTCTTTGCCAACAGATAAGTCATTGAAATTTGGTTGGAAATATTTAAATTAAACTATGGTTATAGGGAAATAAGCCTTGAATTAGTGTTGTTAACCAACTGTTAATCTTCAATAATTGCATGAAAGGGAAAGTATCGAGGAAAAGATCCGGTACAAATTATTAATATCAGTTACTCACTTAGCCGCTTACGAAACTGTTGATGACAGGCTAAACAGCTATTTTGCAATTCAGAAAAAAATGAAATGACTTGAAAACCCTCTTTATTTTTTGCCGCATCCACAAGTGAGTTTGCGGCTTCGTGGGTTTTAAGATCATAGGTTTTGAACTGGCTCATTTGCTCCCCCAAAAGCACTTTGATACGTTTTTTTTCTTTCATTGAGGCTTGTGGATGATCTCTGATAAGTATGGCCTTTTTAGTTACAAGCTCCCAGTTTTCCTGTGATATGCCTTTGGTAATGGTTTCGAGATCAGTTCCAAGCTGTTGCATGATAACTTGTAAAGATAATGACTCGGTATTTTCAGTTTGTGGCTGAGAAAGAACATGGCTACTAAATGTACTAAGCAAGCAACTTATCATGAAAATATTTCTGATTACATTTTTTTTATTCATATAAATATCCCAAACTAACATCATCTATAATTTTTCTAATGATAAATTATAACTCAGTGAGCCCACTAATGAAATTCAGGAATTGGTTTTCAGGTACTGGTTGACTTTTGAACACATGCATGTTGTATTTAACCCATTGAGAATACTTGATTTCCTGGGATTATTAGATTTAAAATCACATGCTTAGAAAAAATCCAGACGACCATAATTTAAATTTTTTCATTCATTTTCCGGGTGTTGTTTTTATCACTCTGGCTTGTCTGGTGTTACCAGGTTGTATCCCTTACGATAGCTCAGTTAAAACCTATAAACAGCCATATTCTGTCGATTTCTCTTATGACAAAGAG
>JBFFIY010000260.1:0-4657 GCA_041556195.1 Enterobacterales bacterium | reverse complement strand
TAAAATCGTATTCGAAATAGCAACTTTAGAAGTTTATAAACTATACTTTTTTCTGCAACGGAACAGCTTCTTCAAACAAAGTCGTTATTTTGGACAAACCTCAAAACCAGGAGCTAAGATGGCTCCAATAAACTGGAGAATCACAGGTTAAATAGACTGTCTACTTATTTCCATACTCTTGTTAAATTCTTTTATTTCGATGTCTTGCTACCAAAATAGAATGCCAATATTGCAGTTAATGCAGCCCAAAGTTCTTTTGGAACTTCGCTACCTGGGAGTGCAATAACAATATAGATAATTGCCAATGTAATAATGATACCAATAATACCTGACACTCCTCCAAGCCCATTTAATAAAGCTGTGATACCGACTTTCTTTGATTTTCGCGCCACTAGCTCATTAAGGAGAGCCTGGTTTTTGCAAACCTCTACTTTTCCGTCTTCCATATAAACAAAACAATGCGCTGAACCAGATTGGCTTTCAAAATTGATTAGATACAACGACCCATCAAGAAACTCAGAGTGATGATTAGCCACACGAAAATCTTTTGCTTCATGTGAAAAGCTCTTGGCTGCTTCAATGGCTTTTTCGTGATCGCTCATTTAATTCTCTTTTGAAATTTAACGCTTGCAGCATTTGCTGCAAGGAGTGTAGAGAGGAACAAACGTAGCTTTATTGACGTCAGGTGCCTGCACTGGTTAAGGCTTAGCGCTGGCAGTGAGCAGTTTAACGCCTGTAGCATTTAGTTGAGCCTATTTAATTTGTACTTACCACTATAACCTGAAAAGTGCTATTGATTAAAGGTAAGTTTATTGCTCCCATTGTCGGGCTAAAGCCTAACCTACATAATCTTGTAGATCGGGATTCAACACGAAAAGGGGTTAAATAGACAGTCTACTTATTTCCTGTCTACTTATTTCCCAACAAACCCGAATTCGAGAAAATGGGTATGAATGGATAAATCATCTGATAAGTAGACTTTTGTTGATCCACATCAACGAGTTTCCCCCTCTCATTTCAGTTCGTTGCGCTGGATCAAGGAAATAAAACGCCATACTTTTAATATAAAACCCAGTCTTTAAACAATACTTAATGTTCAATTTTTATGGATCTGACTCGTTTTTTTCAAATTCTGCTGTTCACTGTCTTATCACATGTTGTTTTTCAAACAGCGAGTGCGAGTGATTTGAGCATAGATTTAAACAGACAGCAGCAACTTATGCATTTGCTACTGGCAGATTGTGGTTCTTGTCATGGCATGACGCTAAAAGGTGGATTAGGACCGGCATTAACGCAGCAGGCACTTGAAAAAAAAACGGATGAATTATTATTTGTCAGTATAAAGAATGGTCGTCCAGGAACACCCATGCCCCCCTGGCAACCCTTTCTTAAAGATCATGAAATTAATTGGCTAATTAATGTTTTACGCAATGAAACATGGAGAACAAAAAAATGAGGTTTGGCAGTATTATACTGGGATTATTATTCTGTTTTATTCCTGTTCATGCTCAATCTGAAGCCGTTAAAACATCACTTCCCGGATGTAAAAATAACGTTGCAATTGGCGATCGTGGTGTCATTATCGAACGTGCTACTGGTTCTGTTGTCATTATTAATTCCACCCAACTTGAGGTGTTATGCCGAATAGAAGGATTAGGTGACTTATCCCATGCTTCTCTGGTCTATTCAAGAGACGAACAATTTGCTTATGTGTTTGGAAGAGATGGTGGATTAACCAAAATTGACGTGTTAAATGGCATACTGGTTAAACGGGTGATACAGGCTGGCAATGCCATAGGTGGGGCGATTTCACAAGATGGAAAAATTGTCGCTGTTTCAAATTATACACCTGGTGGGATCAGGCTCTTTGATTCCGTCACACTTGAACATATAACCTCCATCGATGCCACTACAGAGAGTTTTCCTGATGGTTCTAAAGTGGTTGGGTTAACTGATGCGCCAGATAATCAATTTATGTTTAGCTTATATAATGCAGGGGAAATCTGGCAAGTTAATATAGATACTCCAACAAAACCAGCTATTAAGCGATATAAACAAGTGGGTGTCCTACCCTACGATGGATTAATTTCACCCGATGGTCGTTATTATATTGCCGGATTATTTGGAGAAGATGGTTTAGCCAAACTCGATTTATGGTATCCAGAAAAGGGTGTTAATAAAATTTTAACAAATTATGGTAAAGGTGATAAAAAACTACCCGTCTACAAAATGCCTCATCTTGAGGGCTGGACTTTTGCTAATGATTTTGCATTTTTTCCAGCAGTGGGACGTCATCAATTATTAGTAGCCAATAAAAGTGACTGGACTTTAAAGCAAACTATCAATTTATTAGGTCAACCCGTGTTTTCCATGGCTCGTCCCGATGCCAGACAGATTTGGGTGAATTTTGCATTTCCAGATAATCGTTGGCTGCAAGTGATTGATACTAAGACGCTTAAGGTTATACGTAAAATAGAAGCTGGTCCCGGTGTGATGCATATGGAATTTACTCCACGGGGTGAAAACATCTGGGTTTCAGTAAGAGATGAAAACAAAGTAAAGGTTTATGACACCAAAACTTTTAAACTACTCAAAACATTAGATGTACAAAATCCCAGTGGTATCTTTTTCACCGCTCGTGCACATAAGATAGGTTTATGACCATGTATACATCTAAACCATCTTCATCACAAACTGATCTAAATTCTTTAGATCATAAGCTGCTGCAAAATTTCCAAAAAGAGTTCCCACTTTCTGCCAGGCCATTTTTGGACATAGCCCAGCAATTAAATGTTGAGGAAAGTACTGTTATTGAGCGTTACCAACAGCTATCAGAACAAGGCATTATTAGTCGCATTGGCCCAGTATTTAATCCACATAAGGTTGGTGCTTCAACATTAGCAGCAATGGCTATTGATGAAAAAAAATTAGAACAAACTGCGAATTTCATTAGTAAACTTAATGAAGTAAATCATAACTATCAAAGAGAGCATGAATACAATTTATGGTTTGTGGTTACAGCTGAAACTGAAGAAAAATTACAACAGGTTTTCATTGAAATCGAATCTTTTACCGGTTTACAAGTGATGCAATTACCCATGATAAAAAGTTTTCATATTGATTTGGGATTTGCTTTATGAGCGTAGATCTAAAAAAATTAATGGCCCTTATACAACAAGGTATTCCTATTTGTGCAAGACCCTATCAGGTAATTGCTCAGAAATTAGGTTGTGACGAAAAAGATATAATCAACGGCATAGAAACATTAACTCAGAAAGAATACATAAAACGATTTGGAGTAGTAGTTAAACATCGAAAATTAGGCTACAAGGCAAATGCCATGGTGGTGTGGAATATTGAAGATGAGGCTATCGGAACTATGGGCGAAAAATTAGCCAGAGAAAAGGCGATCACTCTTTGTTATCAACGACCAAGAAGGCTGCCTCAATGGCCTTACAATCTGTTTACCATGATTCATGGAAAAAGCCGTGAGCAGGTTTCATCTCAATTAAAACAGATTATAAAAACCCATCAAATAAAATACGAGTATAGTGTTTTATTTAGTACTCGATGCTTTAAACAGCAAGGTGCAAATTATTTCACTCAAGAAACATCCCCAATCAACTCAGAAGTAGAGGGATAAAATATCAATGACAACACTTACTCAAATAGAAAAGAACATTATCAATCAATTACAAAAAGCTTTCCCTATAACACAGAGGCCCTTCAAAGACGCCGCTGAAAGTTTACAGATAACTGAAGATGATTTAATTGAGAACATAAAAAACCTGATGGAGAAAGGTATTGTTACACGATTTGGTCCATTGTTTGATATAGAAAAGGCCGGTGGTAAATTCTGTTTATGCGCTGTATCGGTTGAAGAAAACAAATGGCCTGAAATTGCTGAAAAAATTAATGCTTATCCTGAAGTGGCACACAATTATTTGCGTGATCACACCTATAATTTATGGTTTGTGTTAGCAACTGAAACAGAAACTAAACTGTCAGAAACATTGACGCTCATTGAAAAAAATATTGGCTACCCAATTCTCGCTCTTCCCAAAGAAAGAGAATATTTTATCGGCCTACATTTGGAGGTTTGATCATGGTAAGTGATCAAGACATCATTCGTTCCATGCAAGAAGGGCTTAATTTAAGTCCTACGCCCTACTCTGACACTGCAAAGGAGTTAGGTATAGATGAACAAGAATTACATCAGCGTTTATATGACATGATGGAAAGGGGTGTATTAAGAAGAGTTGGGCTGGTACCAAATCATTATAAATTAGGTTATAGACATAATGCGATGACGGTATGGGATATCGATGACCAACAAGTCGATGAAATTGGAGAACTATTTGGAAAACAAAGTTGTGTTAGCCATTGCTATCGTAGGCCAACTCACCGCCCTGATTGGCCTTATAATTTATTCGCTATGGTTCATGGAAAAAGCCAGCAGGAAGTAGCAGAAAAAATAGCGCAACTCAATGAACTTTCAGGTGGACATTGTCGTCACTCTGAAGTGCTATTTAGCAAAAAAATTCTTAAAAAAACTGGACTTCGCCTGATAAAAGGAGGGAAAGAAGATGCTTAGACTCTCTCAATATTTACGACTTTTATCAGATGATGTAAATACTCATGAAAGCTCTTCTATCAG
>JBFFIY010000259.1:0-4667 GCA_041556195.1 Enterobacterales bacterium | reverse complement strand
TTTTTCCCGAATCTTTATCATAGCCACAAAGATAAGCACGTCTAACACAACGAGAAACCAGATGATAATAGGGAGTATCTTGAACGCAGATAAGTTCTGAGCGAGGTCGAGTCATGTTAATTCCTTTTAACGATTGATTAATAACTAGGCTACTTGTAATATCTGGTGATGTCAAGGTTGTGCCTGTCCTTGTAAGCCAATGACCTGGGCAACTTCACCAAAAAATCTGACTTTGGAGATTACAGCTTTGGTAGCGTTGCAGGCATTGATACCAAAACAGGTGCAGTTTACAAACCGCATCAAGTCGGTTACGTAACCCGCCCCAATCCCGTTGGAGCAGGGACTGTTCAAGTTGATTACCACTACGACTTAAACGGCAACCTGGAAGAAGGCAATGGTCGCACCATCGGTTACGACTACAACAACAAACCTCTAATCATCAGCGATGACCGTGATGGCGCTGGTAGTACACGCAATAGCACCTTTAGTTACCATGTCACAGGTGATCGCTATAAACAGGTATCGACCATCAACGGCAAAGTGACGACAACCACCTACCTGGACAAACTGGTAGAATACACCAGCACCGTAGAAAATGGCGTAACCACCAGCGAGGTTAAATTCTACCTGGACGACTTTGCCGTAGTAATAGAAGCTGATGGTTGTAACAAACTCAGATACCTGCATGGCGACCGTTTAGGCTCCACCGACACCATCACCGATGCCCTGGGCAGCGTAGTCGAACGCCATGGTTATGATGCTTTTGGCAAACCACGAGCTGGTAACTGGATGATGGACTCCACTGCGGGTGGACAACTTAATGCTCGATTAGGTCTATACTCAAAAGTGACTGATCGCGGCTTTACTGGGCATGAACATGTGGATAGTGTAGGATTGATTCACATGAACGGGCGGGCTTATGATCCGGAGTTGGGACGGTTCCTGAGTGTTGATCCGTTCTTGCAGTTTCCTGAGAATAGTCAGAGTTTAAATCCTTATAGTTACATATTGAATAATCCGCTGAGTGGGACGGATTCAACTGGGTATATGATTGATTGTACCTTTGCTTGTGCTTCAGGCGGATCGAATCCATTCGGAAGTTTTGGTAATGGTGGCAGTTTTAAGGTTTTATCCCCTTGGGAGAAAATCACACAGCGTATGCAAGTGGGCGGTGCTAGTGATAATAATACGGAAGAAACTGGAAATGATAATCCTGATGAAACGGATAGGGCAGAATCTTTGAATGAAGGAGATGAACAGTTAGGAATCGAACAAGGTGGGCAAAGTTTATTCAATAAAGGAAAAAATATTGCTAAAGGATTAGCGAAAGGTACAGCTATTTCTATTATCAATAATACCGTAGGTATGATTGGGTGTACTGCTACTTGTCTTATTCAAAAAGTTTCTTTGGAAATGGCAGGTATTAATACCGATTTAATTAAGCCTACTCTTGCTGATAATAGCGAGGAACAATTTGGTGAAGCTTTGGGAGATTCAGGTGCAATAGTTGTTGGTGGGGTAGCTGGCCTAGCTAAGAAAATTGTTGGAAAAGCTACAGCGGCTACTGTTAGTCAGGTTACAAAGGGTGGAGACGATCTCTTCCGTGTAGTTGATGATGTCGAGCTTTCAGATATTCAAAAAACAGGGGCTTTTAGAACAACCCCAGGCGCATTTGAAGGTAAGCAATTCGTAGATAATCTGGATGATGCAAAGGCATTGCAAAAGAAGTTTACAGATTTTTTTGGAGGGAACCAGACGATTGTAAGAGGGCAAGCCCCCCAATCGGTTATAGATAATGCCAGTAAAATACCTTTTGCAGATATTCCGAAAGGAACGGCTATTACCATACCTGTAAAAGACGTACCTAAAATCAAACCTAAACTGTGATGGTGGTATTTATGACTTCAAGTAATCCTTTAATCGGGAGCGTTAAATTACAAGACGAGATTAGTAATATGCCAAAAAGTGGTCTTACGATCCCTCGTCATAGGGTAGAACTATATGAGGAAGTAAAACCTGATTTAGCTTGGATGGCTGAGCTTAACGTATTGGGTGAGTTGCCTTGGCGCGAGGGAGAAGAACGGCAAGTTGAAATACGTATAATGTCAGATGAGTTTAGAGATTATGTAACAACAAACCGTCCTTATTTAATCGTTAGATATGGCAATCAAATTCTGGGTGGTTTGAAACTAGAATGAGCGTATTATTTAATACTTTAAGAAAATGTTCTTCTTGCAAACCAGAGATAGGTTCTGATGGGTCTTCTCTGCGTACAAATCCAGGCAAGGCGATACGTGGGGGTGATACTATTTGGCTCACGCCTGATGCTGGTAGGCAAACATTTTCGCATGAATTTGGTCATATATTGGGTTTGGGTCATCAATTTAAACCTGGTTCCATTAGCATTATGAGTTACTCTCAAGATAAGAAAGTTTTGGGTAGTGATGTCAAACGCTTGGTTCGTTGGTACTATGGGCCGTATTTAGATTCCAAGGGATAATGATAATGAAAATATGTCGAGGTAAAAGGTTTTTTAATATTTTTGGCTTAATGGCTTTTCTGGTTTTTTCATCTTTAGCGTCATGTAGTGAAAATAGTGAAAATAGTGAAAATAGTGAAAATAGTGAAATGCTCGAAGTTGAAATTAAAAAAATTCAACATTGCATAGAAACTAAATCTGTTATTAAAAAGGGGAAAGCATGCGGTGTTTACGTTCCTTGGGCTCATGAAATTAGTGAGTTAATTGATTGTTTAAAGAATAATAAAATTACACGAATAGATTCTATTAAAAATGAAGACGGTGAAATAAGCCGCTATTATGTTTTTCTAAATTGCAAACATAATAAGCAGATTTCAGTGGAATTTAAAAAATCTAAACTAACGGGGGATTTTTTTGTGTTCTTAGTTGGAGAAATTGTTAAGTGAAAACAAAGGCAATGATAGGACACCCTTAAGTTGAAACCTGATAACAATGATAGGACACCCAATAGTTAAAAACTAAAAAGAGAACATAAGGGGTCAGGCTTATTTTACTATATATAAGAAAAAACAAGGAGGTGGCGTATTTTACAAGGTACCCAAAGTATCAATTTATATAACGAAAAAAATCAAGGAAGACCTCGCAACAATGCTGTCAAAAGACAGCGGTTGCGAGATTAAAAAACAGGGGCATTTTTAATAATAAATGCCTCAATCAAACGAGCCTTAATCGGCTAACTAACCAGGAACCCAAAAATCCGTTTGTTCACGAAAAACAGCTAATTGACAGCAACCCTGTCAATTTTCTGTATAAGCCCCTTGGGCTTAAAATTCGTAAATAACAGGTTTTCAGGAACAGTATTTTTTTAATCATGCAGGAGAGAGTAGAAAATGATAAACAAAAGATTACCCTTGATTATCGGCAGTCTACTGATGTTTTCTTCAGTAGCTAGTGCAGAAGGTTGTGTACCGAGCTTTATAAAAGTCGATAATAAATATCGGATAGAAACCAAACAACGCGAATTAATCGTTAAGGTTAAAAAAATTGATGCCACTTCATGTTGGATAAAGGTTAAGGAAGTGTTATCGGCGGATGTAGAGGTACTTTATCAGCCGGAAAAGAAAGAGATGTTTTGGTTTAATATGGCCAATATCTCGGTGATCCGAAAAAAGCTTTAAGTGATAAAGGATAACGGCTTGTTCAGAGAGACTTGATTTTAATCAACATGAGAATGTGCCGATAAAAAAATTAACAGGATAAAAAATTGGAGTAGTAAAAATGATATTAAGAAGCAGCTTATTGATATTCATCTTGATGTTTTCACAATCGGCTTTTGCAGATTTTACCGGAAAGGGAAAAATCATACTAACCATGGGGCATATCGCTCCAGATTGCAGAACGGCTGCTCACAAGAACAACGCGACAGGCGCTGTACTGCACTTTAGAATACATGATTTGGTAGGTGAGAATGATATAGCTTCCGTTGTACTTACAGCGTTAGCCTCAAAAAGGGATGTAGATATTTATTATTTACCTGGTGTAACGACAGGTTGCGGTACACAGCCAGCCATTCGAACCATCACTATTTATGAATGATTCAAAATATATTGGTTCAGGTTACTTAGTACTTAGGAGAAAATTAAATGAAAAGAATTATAACGTTTTGTGTATTAATAATATTAACTACTGGTTGTGTCAGTGTAAAACATATCCCTCTAACAAAGGTTACATCAGCAGGACTCACTGGTAGAAGTGTGAACGCAACTCACTACCCTAAAGCTGACTTTACTGCATTTACAGCAGGAAAAGCTGCTTTTGGGATGCTTGGTGCCGCCGCAATGATTTCAGCGGGAAACAAGATAGTAAAAGATAATGAGATCCCTGATCCAGCTATTGCAATTACAAGCGGGTTAAAGAATCGATTGATGAAAACTCGCCAGATTAATGCCGTTGAAAGTGAACAGAAGTTTGCCAAAAACGACAAAGTAAAAGAGCTTATAAATACATATTCTGGAGCCGATTACTTACTTGATGTGAAAACACTTAGTTGGATGTTTAGTTATTATCCAACTGACTGGAGCCACTACCGAGTGACTTATAGTGCCAGGTTTCGATTAATAGATACAAACATGCAAAAAATTATTGCAGAAAGTATGTGCACCAGTGTCCAGGGAGATGACAAAAAACC
>JBFFIY010000258.1:0-4681 GCA_041556195.1 Enterobacterales bacterium | reverse complement strand
ATAAGAAATTATTATTTATAAATTGATTAAACCACAATAACCTGATGCGGAGTGTGGGGTAAAGGGTAGAGTGAAGAAAAAAGAAGGTGTGAATTAACCATGACAAAGCTCTGGGACAGCCCCTTAACATACCCGTGACACTTGGAAATGCGGGATTTCCAGGTATCACGGGTATGGACTACAGACTAGAAATTTTTTAAACCAAATTCGCCAATAGAAGACTCTGTTGATTGCACTCTGATCTGACGAACCTTTTTCCAGACAGGGATCAATAATGGCAGTGATAGAGTTATCATACCGAGGATTTTGACAGATAAAAGAACAGCTAATATCATTTTCACACCACTTTAGAATAAACGACGTGTTTCTACTTTGAAGAAATTCGCCGTTTGGTTACTTTCGGCGCTTTAATAGCCCTGAAATTTGCGTGGATTTTAAAAAGGTAAAAGCATTGTGTCAAATGAAAAAAATCATGGAGTTAGATTAGAATAACTAATGTGAAATTTAATAAAGCAATATCGTATATAATTCAATCCCTGCAAAAGTTGTTTCAGTTAAAAATAAATATATCTTCTATGCTTAATTCTAAAATTTGAGCTATATCATGAGCTAACTGTAGTGAAAGATTATATTTTCCTTTTTCAAGGAAAACGATAGTTTCTCTTCTTACACCAACTCTTTTCGCTAATTCCAACCATTATGATAAATTTGTTCTGTGATAAACTATCGCTGCTTAAACCAAAACAACTAATTTGGTCTCAAACTTACAACCTTTCGATAAAAATGGATAAAATATGGATACCGTTGAAACTCAATCAGATCCAGATTTCAGTAATGCTCAGCTGCAACTGGAAGATATACCACAACTCATCCATATCCATTTTTTAGATTTGGCAGATAATTATCGTTGGAGTCAGGTAATTAGCACATCTCTGTTTTGGCTTGTACCCGTAATGATAATTATAGGGACAAGGTTTTTCATTGGGCCGACACCCATTGAAATCTTTGTTTTTACAGCCCTGGCTATTATCGCCCCACTCGGTGTTTTATTCAGCTATTACTCAGCCAAAGCTTGTGGTTATGCCCAACGAGAGCAAGATATACTCTTCAAAAAAGGGTTACTCTGGAAGAAGGTCACGTCGGTTTCTTTTAATCGTATTCAACACATCGACATTAATCATGGGCCATTAGATCGTTATTTCCATCTGGCTAACATTAAGTTTTATACCGCAGGTGGTTCTCTGGTTGATTTAAGAATTCCAGGCTTACCTCAACCAACAGCAGAAAGAATTCGAGCCTTCATTCTGGAAAAAGCAACAACTTCTCCAGAAGTAGAAGCTCAGTCTGTAGTTGAAATGGAGCAAGTGTAAAAAATGGATACAGAAGCTCAGGTAAAAGATGACTCAGAACCCGGATCTCAGCCTACAACCAACACTACCTCCGAAACTACAACACCTGAACCCGCATCAGCAACTACTGAGAAATGGCTACGCCTGTCACCTCTGTCAGTTATTTTTTTTCTGGGTCGTTTTGTTAAGCACCTGCTCTCTGACGCTTTACCCGCCCTTGCCCCCATGGGTATCGTACTTATCAATAGCGATAATAAAATTAATTCATTAATAATGCTTGTTGCCGCTGTGGCTGCAATTTCTGTAATTAACTCATTTTTACAATACTGGTTTTTTAAATTTCGACTTAAACCAGAAGAATTTATTATTCATCAGGGCGTATTTAAAAAGCAGCACCGTGTTATAAATTTTGATCGTATTCAGAATATTAATATCCAACAACCAATTTATTATCGTCCCTTTAAGTTGGTTGCCTTATCCATAGAAACAGCTGGTTCTAAAGGTGATGAGGGTAATCTGGCTGGAATTCCTCTGAGTTTGGCACATGCTCTACGAGATCAGGTACATCTTTATCAAATTGAACATAAAGATGACCGGAAAACAAACGTCGATAATGATCAAACTAACCTGAATGATATGGTTTCCAGGAAATTAGCTTTTGCCAGTACAGCTGATCTTGTTCGTTATGGATTAAGCAGTAGTGGGATCTTATGGCTTTTTGCATTCACAGCACCTTTTTTCAAGGTTATCACTGAAAATTTTCCTGAAGTCATTAGCAAAAACGTGATGCAAGTTTCTGTTAATCTGTTTGGAGATGGAGTAATAGCAAACATTGCAGTCATTATTTTTTCAGTTTTCTCACTACTATTCCTGTTGGCATTGTTTTCCGTATCAGGTGCCATTATAAGATTCCACAAATACCAACTGAGCATCAAAGATACAACATTAAAACGCTCAAGCGGTTTAATCAACACTCATGAAGAGTCTGTTAATTTGTCGAAAATTCAGGCTGTTGTGCGCCATTACAATTTTATTGGAGGCTGGTTTAAACGTGAAAATTTAATCTGCCGTCAGATCAAAACAGGCAATGTCAAACAACAGGGCAGAGCACATTTATTTATGGTGCCTGCTCAAACTGTAACTGAAACCAATTGCCTCATTAAATCTATTTTTAATGATGCCCCGGAAAATATTCAAACCAGACATATTGATCGTCGATATATATTAAAAACATGGCTGGTTAGATTAATTTTACCCTTCTTTATTCTACTTATCATTCCAGCTTCTACTATCAACGTTGCGTTTCTTTTAGTCATGCTAATTCCTATACTATGTTATCCTTTGGTAGTGAGACGATGGGCACGTTTTGGCTATGGAATGAAACAGGGGTATGGACTAATAAAATCTGGATTTATTGGTAACCGACAAACTCTGTTCCCCTTATTTAAAGCTCAGCGTGTTGTTATTAGCCAATCTCCTGTGCAAAAAAGCAGAAATTTGGCGACACTTAATATCTTTCTATCATCTAATCTATTAACTATTCCATACATGCCTTTGGCAGATGCTCAGTTGTGGTTCGATCGTATTTATTATCATATAGAAACAGATAAACGAGCCTGGTTTTAGAAGAGGTTCGAGGTTCGAGAGAATAAAAATGAACAGAGATATATACCCCCAATCATTCATTATGCCTGATTAGGGATATATAAAGAATTAGCTATCGCTTGCGCTGAACGCCTTCGGGCAAATTCACCAACCTATCCATCTCTTCATCAAAAAAATGGTCAGGATTGGCCAGATAATCCATGGCCATATCAAAACCATCCATACCCCAGAAGTTATGTTGGTTGATTCGAAGAGTCGGCACACCAAAAACCTGAAAAGATGCCGCCTGTTCGGTATTGTGTCGAAGTTGTTCTTTAACTTCAGGACTCTCCATTAATTTTACCGCTTCCTGTATTGATACCTGCTTACTTAACCAACTCCATGTTGCCGCATCATCAAGAGACATTCCATATTTCCAAATTGCGTCAAAAATAGCTTCTATCACTTGTTTGTTATTGTTTGAGGCAACAGTTAATCGTAAAGCAGCCAAAGAGAGAAATGGATGAGCTGGAGGCAACTTAAATTCAACCTTCATTTTACCAGCTAACCAATGGCAGTATTGGTAGGTGAATTGTCTTTTAGGTGGAATTTCAGCAGGACCTACATTTCCCCAATGAGAGAGCAAACCAGCAAATAAAACAGGCTTGTACTCAATTTCACAGTTTTCAGGCAATTGCTTTAGTTGAGTCTGCTGCAAATAGGCAAAGGGAGAAATAAAATCAAAATACCAGATTATTTTTTGATTCATGACATGAACTCCAAACTATCAAAGTTACGTCTTTTAAGTATAGCTCATCATTGGGTTTGCTGTTCAAAAACTCTCTATACTTTAATATACCCGTTGTCATATCTACTTTGACGGTGGCTCTTGAAGAATTTAAGTTCCATGAATACGCCATTTTTTAGAGTAAATCGTATAGTTCGAGTATGATTGATATCTTCTAAAGGGTTTTTATTAAGTACGACGAGAGCAGCCGCTTTGTTAACTTCTAAAGTGCCACGCTCAGAGATTATCCCAAGAGCTTCTGCACCATTTTTGCTAGCAGCAACAATAGCATCCATAGGCGTAAGACCCGCTTGATTAACTAAAATACTCAATTCTTCATGCGTATGTGGCAAAAGCTCCTTCTCTAAAGGTTCAAACCAATCCGTCCCTGTAGTTATGGAGACTCCGTTTTGATAGGCAAGCCTGGCCACAGCATTTGCCCAGATACGAGCTTCATGTGCCCAACTGGCTGTATCTCAGCCAACACTCTAACATCTCCTCCCATATCCCTTACAGAAGTAACACCACCATGAACGGCTTGAGTTAATATTTTTTTTGTCATTGCTAAAGCGTCAGGATAACGAGCAACATGCACATGTGTATCAATCAAACCTGGAATAACATAAGCTCCATTAAGCTCAATAACAGTAGATCCTTCAACAAGGCCTCATCCTCAGAATCCCTCTTTTAATGTCTTATCAATGTCAATACCATCCAGTCTCATCCAAAACCTGCTTTCTTATGCGTTAGTGCAAGAATTGTAACATGGGTTTTTCAGGCTGAATTTTGGCCTATGTAAGCGGTTTTAAATGATTGTTATTTTGTAACTATTCAGCTTACCCCTAAAATGAGCCATCTCATCGTTCAAAAATGGTCAAATAATCGAGTATACTCACATTTTTTGCCTCGATCTGACTCATTTTAGAGGCAACCTGAACAGTTACGGGTACATGTAACAACT
>JBFFIY010000257.1:0-4765 GCA_041556195.1 Enterobacterales bacterium | reverse complement strand
TCAAGATCATGCTCGATCAACATGATCGTTTAATCCTACAAATAAAGATGACTTGTGAATGCACCTCATTTTTGGCAAAATCACACGAAAATGCTGTCAAGCTTTTTTTGTCTTTTTTTCTACAATTACGCTGAGTAGTTACAAAAATTTTATATATTGAGCTGGTTAGTCTGGGAACCGTTAACAGCGCCGTGGTAACGCCTAGCGAGGTCTTAGAGCTGGCTTCTATTATGTTAGCAGTAAAGTTAATTCTGGTTCACAATCACCCCAGTGGAAATTTAACGCCTTCAGATGCTGATAAAGATATCACTGAAGAAATGATTCAAGCGGCTAGATTACTTCATAAGGAAGTATTGGATCATATTATTATTTCAACCGATGATTTTTATAGTTTTGCAGAAAGTGGCTTATTTGCAGAATTGGAGAAAAGTGAGAGGTTTGTCCCGCCTTATCTGTTGAAAGAAAAGGCAAGAAAAGAAGGTGAAAAAAATAAGGCCATCAATATAGCTAAAAACATGTTATCTGGTGGTATGAATATTGATAATGTGATCGAATTAACCGGATTATCTAAAACTGAGGTGAAAGACCTTTTGAAAGCTATCAAGAGTGAAGTTGATAAGGGTTAAACCGCCCTCCCCCATTTGAAATAACCTGATTTTGCCTAAATGACCACAAAGCCAAAAAGAAGTGACTTTGGGCTATAGTAACACTGAAAGTAACATCAGAGTTAAATCTAAACCAACATTTTCTTATCAATCAACTAGTTAATGCTTCTGTTAAGTTCCCGCCGTCACAAAAGCTCATCTGAAAAGATGGGCCTTTTTTATGTCCAGGGATGTGCAAGTGCAGTGAATCAAGTGTTGTGAATTCCATCATTGTCGTGAGAACTAGAATCTGTTGATATCTAAACGCTTTTTAGTTTTCATCTGTTGAATATCTTATCATTGACTGCTTTTCTTGTATCTTGAATGCCTGCCCCTTTCAATTGTAATTCTGGATCATAAGAAAAACTGGGAGTTACTCGGGTTTAGTGGGCTATAAGATGACTGGCTGGTATTATAAACAGGTATAAAGTCTCAAATTTCTTCAAATAGACGAACATAAACTTTCATATGGACGAGTCAATATTTTCATTTGGACGAAATATTATTTACACTTAGACGAAGACCTAAATCCCCTTGACATACACAGATAATAACAAACCATGAGTAAACCTCTGTACCATCGATTTACAGAAGATACGCTACGTGAGGCTCTGCAAGATACGCCTGTGGTATTGATCCATGGTTCTCGTCAATGTGGTAAAACAACACTGGGCCAGTCCCTTATTAAACAAAAACCTATAGGGGAGCAACCAGGTTATCACTACATCAGCTTCGATGATGATAACCAGCTACAAACAGCCAAGACTGATCCTGTGGGCTTTGTGCAAAGCCTGCCAGAAAAAACCATTCTGGATGAAACCCAACGCACCCCTGAACTTTTTACCGCGATCAAAGCCAGCGTCGACAAAAACCGAATGCCCGGCCGATTCATTCTGATCGGATCTGCCAATGTATTACTATTACCGCAATTATCAGATTCGCTTGCGGGCCGTATGGAAATCATTCAGTTACACCCACTGGCTCAAACTGAAATTGCGGGACAAAAGCCAGAATTTCTTCAGCAATTATTCACTGCAGATTTTGGCTCAGGGGCCAATCAAAACAAATTCACTCGTTTAGGAGAGTCATTGGCTGAACTGATTTGTAGGGGTGGCTACCCCGCAGCGATTGCACGTAGCAGTGCAAAACGACGCAGCGCCTGGTACCGCGATTACATCACCACCATTTTTCAGCGGGACATACAGGACATCTCCAGCATTCGTAATCTCGATATATTGCCCAGACTACTGACCTTGGCAGCCAGCCAAACCGCTCGTTTATTCAATTCAGCCGATCTGGCCTCACCGTTTTCCATCAGCCGCCCGACTATTCGAGAATATCTGGCATTGCTGGAACAAATATTCTTAATCGAGCAATTGCAGCCCTGGCATAGTAATCGACTCAGCCGCCTGATTAAAACCCCAAAAATGCACTTGTCAGATACAGGTTTAGCCTGTGCATTGTTAGGCGTAAACAGTCATTCTTTATGGCAAGACAAAACACTGCTCGGGCAGCTACTAGAAACCTTTATTTATCAAGAACTGCGTAAATATGCTGACTGGCACGATGAACATTTAAAATTTTATCACTTCCGCAACAAAGACAAAGTCAAAGTCAAAGTGGATATTATCATCGAACAAGGCCGTCAACTGGCCGGAATTGAAATTAAAGCGGCCGCCACCGTCACACAGAGTGACTTTAAAGGCTTAAACAAATTAAAAGACGCCTGCGGCAAACAGTTTGCTGCTGGTGTGGTATTCTATGATGGCGAGAACATTTTGTCGTTTGGTGAAAAATTATTTGCTGTGCCTATAAATGTACTAACACCACAATAGGGTTAAACGCACAAAACCTTTAATACAACCCGTTTTATTGGTTTTTTGTTTTTTGTTTTTTGTTTTTTGTTTTTTGTTTTTTGACATAACAAAAGTTGCAGCTATTACATGGCTATGAAAGCACTGAATTGGTCATTAAACAATCTAACATGCTGTTGGGCGTCCTATTATTGCCGATAGAATTTTACCAGTTTGCCTGAATTAGCAACGTGCATATTTTGCACATTACTTTCACTATCCAATTCACCTTCCTTAAATATATTATTAACATGCTTGGTAATTACCGACCTTTCACGCCCAAACAATTGCACCATTTGCGCCTGTGACAGCCAAAGCATTGATATCCTGGAATTCTGCCTCTACTTGGTCTTGTTGATCATCTGGTAATTGGATAAAGGCTTTTAAAATCTCTTCAGCCGCATGTTCTTTTAGCTTTATCAGGTTAATCCCTAGATCAATTCTTTCAAAAGCAAAATAGGCCGCTAGTTGTGCATTGGAAAACTGTAGGTGTAAATATTGACTGGTCATTAAATACTTAACCTGTTTTAAGGTTGTCAAAATAAGGTTTGGGTGTCCTGCAAAGAAACATTGATATATTTCCATATAGAGTATATTCTTTAAATTGAAAGTTCCCCAAAAAGCACAAATTGACAGTAGTCGTAAATTAGTAACTAATATTAATTTTTATTGCCAATAGGCTCGTACCAAAAACTAAGCACCAACAAATCAGTATCAATAAATACAGATTAACCAATATATTTTTGTAAAAGTATTTCGATTCACCCTTGTAATCTAATTTCGTCTGTTCAAATGGTTTGTTAGTTCGATTATTTGATTAAGTATTATTTAGTTATCAGTTCGATTCACTAAGCTTCTAATAAATTTTTAACAATTTGTTATTTACTAAGGAGATAGACTAATGGCCAAAATACTAGAGTTTAAATTGCCAAAAAACAAACACGATCAACGTCTTATCAAAAATTTAGTCGTATCATCCACTGTCAATGATGTAATGCTTATAATTCATCATGCGTTACACGGCTCAGAAGATGGTTGTCGACCAAAAGACCAACAATTGGCAGCTCGGTTATTAGATGAGCTGGCGAGTCATATCAAAAATGGTGATCAATATGAAAAAGTGGTGTTAAGTAGAGTTGTGTCGGGTGCCATTGTGACTCGATACCCAGAGATGGTTTCCGGCCATTAAAATGCTTCATCGCCTTATACAAGCTAAGTTGCGCCCCTTGATATGGGTCGAACCATCATAACCATCTAATTTCATGGTTATTTATCTTCGTATTTGGTGATTTTACGCCTTAAAAACACTTTTTTCCCCATAAATTGACATTATAAGAACCACTGATAAACCGCTTCCACCTTAAAGGTAGCTTTTTGAGTCTTAAAATCCGCTTTTAAGGCCGAATAAGAGTTATTTATGTCCATATATTTGTTGTTTTACAAAACCTTATGTTGGTCCGACCCGCTATTCGGAACCCATATGAATAAAGTTAGATTGTCAAAATAAGGTTTGGGTGTCCTAGAAAATTATCGGGTGTCCTAGAAAATTATCTTAACTTTAACATTATTAACTCTTTTGTTAGACTACAAAAATTGGGGATATAATTGATTACGATAAACCGACAAATCTCATATTAGCAAGAGGCTAAAGATGAAAAACTATATATTTCTTGCCATAGCATTTTTATTCTCACCACTAACTACAGCAGCATCTAGCAACTATTTCCACGAGGAAGCTCTTCCTCAAGGAAGTAACCCTCAATGGTCACAAGTTTTTGATAGTCATAAATATATGGATAGTCTCTACGGATATCTGCATATCGCCATAGCTCCGAATGGCCAGAAGTATGCCATTATAAAACTCTCAGATGATACCCGAAACTCGAATCTGTTATATGGAGCTTTAGTTTGTAAAAGCAAAAGTGGAAGTGCTATCGATAGGCTTTTCTGGGACAAAAAAATGAGCGCTTCTGCAAAAACGGTGGAACATCACTATACTTTCAAAGTAACCTGTCCTGACTCTTGGGGTGTTGCCTGGTTTCACCACGATGTAAAGGTTGATTATTCAGACATGCTACAGAACGTTATTAAGGCTCTTGCTGAGCAAGTCGGAAAATGGCAATCATAATCGTAACTATTCAGCTTACCCCTAAAATGAGCCATCTCATCGTTCAAAAATGGTCAAATAATCGAGTATACTCACATTTTTTGCCTCGATCTGACTCATTTTAGAGGCAACCTGAACAGTTACGGGTACATGTAACAACT
>JBFFIY010000256.1:0-4930 GCA_041556195.1 Enterobacterales bacterium | reverse complement strand
GTGGACATAAATAACTAATACTGCACTTTTGCTTACAGGACGTAAGTAAGGGGCGTGAGCAGGATGCGGAAGCTTCAAGCCTCGAATATGGACGCTTCTTGACTTGCTGAAACCTGCATTTCCAGGTATCACGGGTATAAGCACTCTGTTAGAAGCACAACAAACACAAGGATAGACACAACCTTGATTATTTTATAAATCACTCATTTATTCACAGAATGTAGCCATATTGTCTTGTTTAATAACGATTCTGACTTTGTGTGTTAACTTATGGGGGTTCTATTATTACCCGCTATTATTATACTCTTCAGTCATTTTCTTCGCCAAGGATCGCCAAAACACCGCTGACTGCAAATTCGACAATATCCTTCTGGCTGACAGGTCGTTGATATGGTCTTGAAAATACGGCCACAGAACCTTCTGACAATGTCAGCATAAAATACGCAGCACGCTCCCACTTCTCTGGTTTGGCATCGGGAAAATAAACCTTAAGAGCACTGGTTATCCATCCAATCGCTGTGGCATAGAAGCGCTCTATGATTTCGGTTCCGAAGTAATGATGTTTCGCCAAAACCCACAGTTCGAGAAACAGTGCGCTCGTTTCCGGCTCGACTGCATCCTTGAGCATCCAGGATATGGTGCGCCTCAAATATTTGAGTGGCTCATTGACGTCTTTAAGCTTAATGGGGGCTCGTTGGCACATGTAGCGCTCACACACTGCTGACATTACCGCCTCGACTAAAAGCATCTTGTTTGGAAAGTGATAGGTCAGATTTCCTACACTAATCCCACAGGCGTCTGCCACCTTTCGGGTACTCAGAGTGTGGTATCCATGGTGTTTAAGCACTTGCTCAGCCGCTTGTACGATCTGATCGCGGGATGCTTTGCCTAACGAATTCCGTCGGCGCTTAACGCCTTTTTCGGACACAGTTCTGGATGAGGTTGTTTTTTTCATGTTGACAATCTTAGCACGTTTGTACTAATATTCAAAAATCAACTTTAGTACGATCGAACTAACTTCAGTTGGACCGAAAACCCATTTTGAAAATACGGTGAATGGATTAACGAAAAAAAGAGAAACAAGCCAATGACAAAACGAAACCTTAACGAAACCGATCTGCTTGAGGATTTCACACATCGTGAAATTACTCTCAATGACGTTAAAAAGATTGTGCACGTTGCTGGCTCCGGGCCAGCCGTGATTGTGATGACCGAAATGCCAGGCATCAGCCCACATGTTGCACGTTTCAGTCGATGGGTTCGCGATGCCGGCTTTACTGTCTACATGCCCTCGCTGTTTGGTCGCGATGGGGTCGTAGCAAGCGCCAAGGAAGGAGCAAAGGTCTTCCAGCGGGCGTGTATCAGTGCTGAATTTCACGCATTTACCAGCAATCAATCCAGTCCGGTGACTCAATGGTTGAGGTCACTGGCCAAGCTTGCTCACCAAGAGTGCGTCGGTCTTGGCGTCGGTGCCATAGGCATGTGTTTCACGGGTAACTTTGCCCTTTCAATGATGCTTGAATCTTCGGTTCTGGCACCTGTCCTTTCACAGCCAAGTTTACCCCTGGACGACCCTGCAGGTATTGAGATTGCACCTGAAGAAGTCGAAGCTGTCCGTGAACGACTCGAACGTGAGGACCTCACTGTTCTAGCCTATCGTTTCGAGGGAGATCAATTTTGCAAGGCACAACGGTTTGCAGCTTATGAAAAGAAACTGGGTGCTCGCTTCATAGGTCGCGTGCTTCCTGATAGTGCGGCAAACACCGATGTACCACCGTTCTTCGAGAGTCACGTAACGAGCCCCCACAGCGTAGTAACCACCCATCTGATTGATGAAGCAGGTCAGCCAACAATTGCTGCTCGCGATGAAATACTTTCGTTTTTTTCTAACCGTCTCATCTCATAAGGAGCTTCAATTCATATTATCACTGCTACAATTTTTCGAACTACCAGTTCTCATCTGAACAGATCTGGTAAATGGACGTAACACATTGAAGCAAAGGAATAAACATGAGAACAAAACTACACCCAGAACACCCTGTGTAAATCAATAAATTGCCATAGAGTTTTGCCTCCAGAAAAGACAATGAATGACCTTGTCTGGATATGCAACAACTCTATTTCTATCGGTAAGTCTAGAACAAGCAGAATACCTCTGCTCTAAAGTTTAAATACTGTGAGGATACTAATGTTAAATTACGCTTTTACCATGTTTGCCTATGTTGTTATACAAATGACACGTAAGATACAAGAGTATAACTATATGATGTTATCTCATTATATTACGCCTGATGAGAAAAGGTGGTTATTTGAATCCACAGAAACCACCAGCAATTATCCAGAACTGGAGCTGTGCTTGCTTGGGTATTTTCTCAATACGCCCTGCTTTATTTTAGAGGTTATTAGGATCCAGCTTGGTGATGTATTAACTAAACAAGGCAAGCTCAGGAGATCTTTTTTTATTAGAGACGAGAAAGGTTTTAATGGAGAACAACGGAAGGTATTCATAAGAAACTCTGAACTTCGTCAGTTGACAATGAATTACATCAATTGGCGAGTAAAAAATAATGTAGGCCAGGGAGAACACCCTGACTACTATTTAGGTTTAAATCCAGATGAAGCTTTATTAGTCACAAAGGGCACGGCTATACGCTCACTTCTAAAAGAACTGAGAAAGGAAACGTAACTTAAGTTGCCACACCATTGGGTAATCATATAAAGAATATTTTAAGAGTTTCAGGTAGGACTCCCTACCCTCATTTCTCTATTTCAATCTAACATTACAATCTTCCAATAACCGTAAATCTATCGGAATAGTTTATATTTTAATTCATTAGTAACTATTCAGCGAATTGTTAAATGCACCTGTAGCTGTTCAGATTACCCTAAAATGAGCCACAGGCTTTTGGCTCCTGCAAAACCTGTGTACATGCCATCCATGGCAATAACAGAAAAGTACTCCTGCTTTTTCTGAATACATGCCATCCATGGCAATAACAGAAAAGTACTCCTGCTTTTTCTGAATACATGCCATCCATGGCAATAAGTTCGAGGCAAAAAATATGATTATATCCCCACATGGATGTGGTTATGCAGTTAATGCATGGAGCTATTAACTGTCTCGATTATTTGACAGGAAATTGTTCCTTCATTTCCTGCATACACTACATCCGTGTAGTTGACCATTTTGAACGACGAAAAATCTTTATGGAAAAGATTTCTGTGCCAGCCCCGGAGGGGGAAGCATACGGACATGCTTCACAAAAGGCTTATTTTAGGGGTAAACTGAATAGTTACATTCATTATTACTTTGAAAATAACATTAGACAACTTAAGTTTGAATTGCTGAATGAAGTTCAGGGCATCCTATAAATACTCAACCGAGGATATTGACATATTTCGGGTTCTAAACCTCATATAAAAAGGTTCAAAGAAACAAACATCACTCATCAAAACAACAAACAACCAGGCAAAAACTAACAATATATTTGCCGATTAACTAACTTTTGTTTTTTTAGCAGAGACCATAAGTTAATTAGATTGTTTTTTCATAAAAAAAATATTGAAATAATGTTTTTTAGTTAATAGTCCCCCCTTAAAATCAAAATAAAAATTAATAAAACTTAACAACACACAAAATGTCGCAAAAGTTCACTTATTTGTCGAGATAGTTCACATTTTTGTCGGAATAATTCACATTTAATTTTTAATAAAAAACTACGAACAATTAAAATATAAAAGTGTGTTATACATGCGAGGTGCAATGGGTACTTTATTGGCTTTTATTCTAGTTGCACTAATTTCAACTCTAATAAACAAGGAGAACAAAATGAAAAAACTTACACAACTTTCTTTTTTCAAAGCTATAACCAATAACCAATTAGCAAAATCATTAATTCGTGTATTTATTGCGACGATGTTTTTTGGGGCAACTTCGAATTTAGCCCTTGCCTGTTCCAGTGCCCCACCCGCTCCACCACCAGCATGGGTCATATGGCATTCAGCTAATCATGTCTGGATCATCTTCCATAACTATACAACCTTTGGTTCTCAACCAGGTCAATTTTGTTCCTGTGGCCTGAATATAGCCTCTAGTATAGGGACTGTTGATTTTGTGCAATTTGTTAATAGCGATACTAAAAAACCAGTCCCTGGATTCAGCTTTGAAAACAATGATTTAACTGCGTCTGCATTCAGTGAGTTACAAGCAGGAAACTGGAGCGGATTTTCCTCTTCTCTGGATCAACCAGTTGAAAGAAGTACACCTTTAGATATTCAGTTTAGCGTTACTTTAAATGAAGGAGTAACACCTGGCCAACTGACTAATGCATTACTTAATGGGTCAATTGGAACTGCTGAAGCTGATAGCTCTGGATTTCCGATATCGCACATTAGCGTTGTATCTCCAGAACAGGTCACTATTCGAAAACAACCTGTAATAATAGGTGTAGAACCCGTAGATCCAGTAGAGCCAACAGATCCTGTACCAATAGAACCAGTATTTGTTAACTAAATCCTGTTTTATTTAACTGTTGTCAGGTTATAAGGCTGACTGAGAATAGGAGATCCATTATGTGCCTATTCTCGGACAGTCTCTTGATAGAAATTGGATTTTCAATACTACTCCTTTCACATATTTTTATTGAACTTCTTTTAGGCATCATAGCTATTTTATTATTAGTCATAACAACAAGACTTGAAGGTATTTTTAAGAAAACAGTTGAAATCCGTGAAGAAGCTGGGATGTTTAAAACACGGTATATCCCTAAAGATGGGTGGCATGGAGTTGGTAAAAATAAATATCCCCGCTGCAAGCAGACGGGGTATTGGTTCTTGATAATCTCTTATGTCATTTCGATAGGAGCCTGGGCGACTGAGAAAACTTTCTATACATAAGATCCCTCAGTCGCTCAGGCTCCATCGGGATGAC
>JBFFIY010000255.1:0-4956 GCA_041556195.1 Enterobacterales bacterium | reverse complement strand
TTTCTAAATCCAATTTTCAAAACAAAGAAGATGGGCGCTTATTGGCTTGCCCTTCGGGAGCTACAGTGGAAAACCAGTCCTTCGTTGCCTCCATGGACGGAGGTAAGGGGCGTTAGCAGGACGCGGAAGCTTTGTCGCTCTCGAAAATGACCAGTCACTCTCTTCGAGCGACGCCTTGATCTGGTTCCCCACTGAAGCTCTGAAATTCCGCATTTCCAGGTGTCACGGGTATGAGCTCCCCTGATTGGCATTAAACTATACAGTTGAAAATAGGCATAAATAGTGAGATAAGTAATTTATGATATCCCATACAACAACCAACAATAACCACTCTAGTCTGGAAAATGCGCTAATTTTGAATCGTGTAAGGTTTATTGCGATTAACAGTCAGATTATTCTAATTTTACTGGCCAAATATTATTTGCAAATTCAATTGCCCTTATTATTGTTAGGCTTTTTTATTGGAATGGAAGTCGTTTTTCAAGTATATGCGGTATGGAGAACAAGGTACGCACGAAGAATAAAATCACAAGAAATACTAACAAATATTTTATTTGATTCATTAATACTGGCAGCATTAGTTTATTTTTCTGGCGGGCCAAATAATCCTTTTATTTATTTGCTACTACTCTCAATAGCGCTAGCAACTTTAATGTTGACAGCTAGAGGATTGTTGCTGGTTGCATCAATTCAGCTTGTTCTTTATTCACTATTAAATTTATATCAGAGACCTCTTGTGCTCGAAGTCTCGAGTCCACTTGAGTCTTTTCATTTACACTTATTGGGTATGTGGGTCAATTTTGTATTTACGGTTATTCTAATTGCAGTCTTTGGCTGGTTAACTCGTCAGTCCATGATAAAACAGGAGAAAAAAATTCAGAACTTACGTGAGAAACAACTACAAGATGAACAGTTATTAGCTTTAGGAATAATGTCAGCTAGTGCAGCGCATGAATTAGGAACACCACTTTCAACAATAGCTATAATCGTTGACGATCTTCAACATGAAAATTTTTCTACAGAAGTTAATAATGATTTATCACTATTAACTTCTCAAATAGCAAGTTGTCGAAATATTATTAAATCATTAGGAGACAAGAGTCGAGAAGCACAGGAATCCCTTCATTCAAAAAGCCGTTCAGAATTCATGATTTCTGAAGATAAAAATATAACCAGCAATTTGAAGTTAAGTTTGCAAAAAGTTGTAGAAAACTGGTTGGTTTACCGGCCAGATATTCATTTTGAGCAAAATTGGCATGAAGATATCAGTCAACTGGATATTCATTTGCCCATAAGTGTCGAGCAAGCAATAACCAATCTTCTGGACAATGCCGCTGACGCCAGCATCGCTAATCAGCAAGATATTGTATCAATGCTGTGTTACCTGGAAACAAATTCATTAATTATTGAAATAAAAGATCATGGAAAAGGGATCCCTACTGAACTTAGCCAGGCACATGCAAAGCAGTATCAAGAGACAAAGAAAAAGGATGGCCTGGGTTGGGGGCTTTTCCTGAGTAATGCCAGTATTGAAAGGATTGGTGGTAACATTGAATTACAACAAAGCCCGCATGGGGGCACACTGACTCGTATAAGCTTGCCAATGAATCCAAAATTGTGAACGAAATGAATATTCTTATTATTGACGACAATCTCGTTTTCCGTGAAGTATTATCACGCAGCCTTTCTCGCCTTAATTGTCAGGTAAACCATTTTTCTCACCCTGAAGAAGCTCTATCTGTAATAGCTCAGAATAAGTCTCTTGTTGTGCTTCTTGACTTAAAACTGGATTCTGACTCTGGTTTACGCTGGATCAAAACAATTCGCAAAACAAACAGTGAGAGCCGCATTATTTTATTAACAGGCTATGCAAGTATTTCAACAGCAGTTGAGGCAATAAAATTAGGTGCTGACGATTATCTTCCAAAACCCATAACAGCAAGAGAAATACTTGAATATTTACAAAAAGGAAGCCAGGGCCAGGACACACCAATTAACGATAATCCAATGTCTGTTGAACGCCTTGAGTGGGAACACATTCAAAAGGTATTAAATGATAATGAAGGTAATATCTCAGCTTCAGCTCGCTCACTCGGCATGCATCGCAGAACTTTGCAAAGAAAACTGGCAAAAAAACCTGCACGAAACTAATTTCAACAAGTACATCAATTGATTCTTCGCACATGTCTTGATGTGCAACCTAGAACTCATAGTGATACGTTACACTTAAGCGGTTACTCATATCCAGATTAAAAGCGGTTATATCATCATCATAAAGGCTGGCTTCAATATCAAAGTATGACTTTGTCATATAAAAACGATAACGCAACTCCAGTGTGTTTAGCTCAAATGCTGTATCAGTGATTGGATTCCCACCAAACCCCGTTTTGTTACTATTATCCCGGTTAAGATCCATATAAGAATAATTGACGGAAAGCTCCTGGTTTTCGTAATTACTGCCTATAAAGCCTAAAGTGATCACCTCTGAATCATTATCAAAAGTAGGACCAATGGTTCTACCTCTAAATCGATATCCAGATTGAAAAAGGCTATGCTCGAAAATCGTGTCATCAGTTCGAATGCCTTTAAAACCAGAAACCGAGGTATTGGAATATTCCAGAAATAAGTGATAACTTCCCCAGTTTGCAATAAACTGAGAACTCTCTATGCCATAAGAGACAATAGCTTTAGAAGGTATGCCATCAATAAGTTTATCGTCACCAATATATTGTAGATAGGTACTCAAAGGCACACCAAAATGGTTCAAATTCCACTTTATATCAACACCAGCTTGCTGGTTGGATGGATCGTCTGCCGTAGTTAACCCGTTACCACCATTTTCATTGGTGCTGGCAAGGACATCTATAAAGGTAGAAAAACCTTTTGAACGACCATCCCCTCCCCAGATAGCTGTTCTGGATAAACCTATTTCCAGAAATTGAGCGGGTTTAAAGGTGCCTCTTGCCCCCCATATTAATGCATTAGATATAGCGCGTTCCGATTCCAACTGCCCCATAAATGTTTCAAATGTCCATGGTCCTATCCAGCTAAGCCATGGAGTTTCAAAAGCTGTAGCTTTGTTTCTTTGTATGGATAATGCAGGTATTGAACGTGCATTGTTTGATAAGATTAAAGAATTTTTCCATCCAGGCCCCCACCAGCGATCAACAGCTCCTCCAGAAAACACCCAGTTGCCCCATACAAATCCCAAATAAGAGCCATCAAGTCGAAATTCTTCATCGTCAAAAGGATCGTTAACGGCTTGAAATTGTAACTTTGCAGCAAAAGATTCTCCAACCCAATCAAGAGCCGACTCTATTTCAGTTTCTTCTCTTGCTCCATCACCAAACTCTCTGAAAACTGCAGCATCTGTTGCAGCAGTAATACTTTGATGACCTTGAATCGTGCTATTTGATGCTCGTTGATAAGCCTTATTGACTCTGATAAAAGCGTTATTTACTTTTTCATTCATTTTAGAAATATTAGCACTTTCCAAATCACCTCCAAGACTTGCCCACATTATTGGCCATTGAGTCACAGGTGCGGTGATGACCCCGGCTTCCACCAGTGTTTGAATATCTGAACGTAACCAGCGATTATCTGGTTCAATAAAGGGTGTAGAAGAAGCTATAGGACTCGTTAAAAGAATCATTATCATTATGAAACTCTTAATAAGTTGTTGAAATTGCAAAACTCGAAACATGAATTTACTCTAATACACCAGCGCCACAAAGTTGGACATTGTAGCCAGTTGTTTTCACTTAATCTACAAAACTCTGATGAGAAAATATGCTATTGATATGAAAAACATAGTTTTTTTGTTGATCTAGCTCAATTCCCCCCCTTTGTAACTCAGTTATCTTAGAATTTCACCATTGTACCCGTGATACCTGGAAATGCCGGATTTCAGAGTTTCAGTGGAAAGTCAGGTCAAGGCGTCGCTCGTAGACAATGACTGGTCATTTTCAAGAGCGACAACGAAGGATTGGCTTACCACTGAAACTCCCAGAGGGCAAGCTAATAAGCGCGCATCTTCTTTGTTTTGAAAACTAGATTTAGAATAACTAATACTGCACTTTTGCCTACAGGACATAGGTAAGGGGCGTTAGCAGGATGCGGAAGCTTCAAGCCTAGAATATGGACGCTTCTTGACTTGCTGAAACCCGCATTTCCAGGTATCACGAGTATAGAATTGTTTAAAACATTCTTCAGCTTAGGTTTAATAGGTTTTCAACTATGACAGTGACACAATCTTTTTCTACACCAGTAGTGGAAATAAAGCCTGACATTCATCCTGAAATGTTTGCTAATTGGCAGAAAACATTAACTGAACTTTCAGAGTCTTTGATTCCGTCTAAAATTGGTAATAATAAAGTATTCGAAAGTCCCAGTGATTTTTTTTATTGGGATAGTCCAGTCAATAATCAAATAGCCTCAATTTGCCACTTAAATCTTGCACAAATTGTCTCTCAGGTATCTGATCTGTCACAACAAGAGTTTGAGAAGCTTATTTTTGATTATCTATCATGGATCCAGGTATTTCAGAATGAGGGCTTTGCACCCTGCCAAAATTTCCCAAATAGCAGCTGGACTGGTTATTTGTGCATAGACTCTATTCCAAAAGAACAGCTCGATTCAGACAATGGTGTGATTTTATTACATGATCCAAGAGTCAATGCCAACCAACACCAGGATCATATTAATAGTCGTTATCGTTGGCCAACCACCCATTGCGCTTTTAAATTACAACCTCAACCAGGTGATATGGTTATTTTTCCATCCTATATGCAGCTTGAATCATTCACCTATCTTGGAGATACACCCAGAATAATGGTCTGGTTTAATGCCTGGATCCGAGATCCACAAGCATTACACCAGCAACCCAAAGAAAGATATAAACCCAGAGAAGTTAAACCCTTCGTTTTTGATTATTAATACAATTTCCAAGTTAAATCA
>JBFFIY010000254.1:0-4963 GCA_041556195.1 Enterobacterales bacterium | reverse complement strand
GATAGAATTCAATAAGATCATTGAAAAAGAGTAGAACACCTATTGCTACCTATTTTTTGGTCACTTGGTTCTTTTGTTCATAAATAATGCTAATTTCTCCTAAAATTAGCGAATTATGCACTAAAATAGCATTGACATTAACCCCTGAAAAATATATTTATTACCTATAGTACGAATCTTCGTGATATCATTAGAGCCTTTTAACAAGTAGTAGAGCTACCTCAATGAATGACGCAAACCATGGTCAATTACTCGTCAGTACTCTTAATAACCAGGAGAAAGTGCATACTGTATCAGCCCGTTATCAATCTATTTTTTTAAGTTCAGTTGTTCCTGATACCACTAATGTTCGTTTTTTACCTGCAGTATTAATTGATGACGAACATGCAAGGTTGTTTGTACAGCGAAAAATAACAAAAAAAGAGCTGGTAAATATGTATGAAGCCGAAGATCAGGTGATAATCGGTAAGTCATGCATTATAAATTGCCTGAAATATGGCTCTCCTGATTGGAAAAAAGCGAATCATACCATCGAATCCATTGTTGAACTGGGAAATAATATTTCAGTTTCAGAATTGATCCAGGCACCAACTGTTTACCCTATTTCTGACTCTAAATTTCAAATTTTAACTGGACATAGACGATTTTTTGCATCGGTTTATGCAAATGGTTATGGCTCAGCTCTACAATTTAAACTTTACGATACAAAACCTCTATTAGCAAAAGTCAAACAATTTCAAGAAAATGCTAGTAGAGAAGACCTGCCCCAGTATGGAAAATTAACAGCATTCGTAGATGCAGTTAATGAGATTTATGCTTTAAATACAGCCAGATTAAGAGTGAACTTAAAAAAACTAACCATAAAAGAAATAGCAACCAATCTAGGCATATCTATGGGAGCTTATGACAATTATAATGTTTTAACCAGATACGCATGTGTTATTAATGCATACGAGTCCGGGTTAAGTTTTCCTTTTGTTAAAACCAAAAAAATTATACTTGCTGTAGAATCAGAGTACAAAACTAAACATGAAAAATCAGTCCTTAATTTCAGCGATAAGAAAAAGATAGCTAATGAAATAGTCTCCAGATTATTCGACAAAAAACAAGAGCAAGCATTCAATAAAACCTATAAGATTAAGCCGATTAGTTCATCAAAAACGATAAAAACATTATTAACTACTAACATAACTGAGTTAGATACAGGTGTTGACTGGAACAATATTGACTGGGAAGACAATTTAGCTGTTTCAAATACGATATCTAAAGTTATAGAATTCCTCGAGAACACTTAATAGGTGCTCACAACAACCCGGCACTTCATAACAGACGGATTTAATTGGCATTATCACATTAACCAACTTACAAACTGATTAACTGTTATTAGTTGTCATCTATTTCCTTTCTTACAGAGAGAGTCAGGTAGTATTCGTCATTAAATAACCCCAATTAAGTAAAATCCAAGGTCGCCCCCCCCCCCCCCTTTATGTGCTAACGTATATCGGCCAATTTCCCTTTGGAAAACCATGCATAAAGCACAGGTAATACAAATAAAGTTAAGAATGTTGCTGTGATTAAACCACCGACTATAACAGTAGCCAGTGGTCGTTGTATTTCTGAACCTACACCATTTGATAATATCGTTGGGATCAGTCCTAACGCAGCCACGATTGCTGTCATTAAAACCGGTCTCAGTCGAGATACCGCACCTTCAAAAATTGATTTGTTGATGTCATCTCCATCCATTTCGATACGTAAGTTAATGGCCTCAACCATAACGACACCATTTAATACAGCGACACCAAAAAGTGTGATAAAGCCAATCGAACTTGGAACGGAGAGGTATTGTCCAGAAATGTAAAGTGCGACTATTCCACCGATCATAGCTAACGGCAAATTGACAAGAATCAACATGGCCTGTCCCACTGAATGAAATGCAAAATATAGGAGCAACGCAATCATAGCAATTGAAAGCGGAACGACAATCATCAGCCGTTGTTGCGCTCGTTGCTGATTCTCGAATTGACCACCAATGTCAACCGAATATCCTGCGGGTAATTCCACCTTATCTGATATTGCCTTGCGGATATCGGCAACCACACTTCCCATATCTCGTCCCTGGACGTTGGCTTGAACCACCACCCGCCGCTGCACATCATTACGGCGCACCTGAGGAGGTCCTGATTCTATGCTAATTTCAGCCACATCACCAAGACGCACCCAGGCACCAGTGGGAGAGAGTAATCTGAGATCGGAAATTGCTTGTTGATCTTCACGAAAAGGCTGAGCCAGACGTACGTAGATATCGTAGCGCTCATTGCCATTTATGATCTGACCCGCTTCACGACCACCCAGTCCGTCACGCACAACCGTCATCACATCACCAACCGCCAGTCCATAACGTGATAATTGACGTCGGTCAGGTTTTACAACTAGTTGCGATTTTCCGGCTATTTGCTCCATGGCAACATCACGTGCACCTTCAACCCCCTGTACGACCAATTCAATTTCTTGCCCTTTTCCTGCTAGAACTTTTAGATCAGGACCAAACAATTTAATAGCCAACTGTGCTTTTACTCCAGACAATAATTCATCCACTCGAGTCGCGATCGGTTGGGAGAAATTTAATAATAAACCTGGAAACTATTCAAGCTTTTCTTCCATCAAACCTTGAAGTTCTAGTCGGTTATCTGCACTGTTCCATTTAGCTGTCGGCTTCAATCCGATGTAAATCTCAATATTATTAACCGGTTCTGGATCTCCGCCAATTTCCGCTCGCCCGATCCGACTGGATGCATACAGAACTTCAGGAAACTCCAGTAGCATGGCTTCCAGTTTTGGGGCGACTTCCAGGGCAGTTTTAAGACTGGATGATGGTGCAAGTGTGGCACGCAAGTTAATGGTGCCCTCTTCCAATTCTGGAACAAACTCAGTGCCTAAATGAGGAACGAGGAATAAAGTTGCCACTAAGAGTATTGTCGCCCCAGGCAGCACTGTGCGTTTTTGTATCATAGCTTTGGCTAAAAATCATCTATAAATTTTCTCCAATACAATGACTATCGGACTGGTTGTTACTTTAACACCGCGACGAAAAAAGTAACTGGCTACGCGATAAGATGCCTGTGCCTGGGCTACAGTCTCACTAAAAAGCGTCACCAACGCTTGTCCTTTTTCAACATGATCTCCAAGTGCCGCGTGGCGACGAAGTACCACAGAGTCAACCCACAGTGATACAAGCTAACTGCTATAGCCGTTAGCTTTAATTTCTCCAGGTGCATACACTTGGTAGTTCATAGTGCGAGGTTCCATTAGCACCACTTTTATACCAGCCAAAGCTAATTGACTTGAGGAAAGGGAGACTCCTTCATGGTGAGCATCATGATCTTCATGTGTTTCTTCATTGTCGCTACTTTTCTGCCTATGTTGGTTAGTATCTTTGCCTGTTGTATTGTTTCTATGCTTATCATCAGCATGTTTTTGAGCTTCATGCTCATGGGCGTGCTTTTCAGGTCGAGCTGCTTGACTGGTTAATGGTAGCAGCAAAAGCAGGAAGGCAATTAACGTCGTTTTTATTGTTTGATTCATCGTATTTCCCCCATTATGTTGATTTGGACTTTTTATCATGTTACCTACTGCATACCCTGCTTCAACGCGGTAGCAAGTTGTCCGGTTTGAAATAACCAATCGATACGTGCTAATTGAAATTGTGTTTCTAATTCAATGCCAGCGACTAAACCATCAGCTCTTTGTTGGAGGGCGAGTAAATATTCTGTGGTACTCATATCTCCGCTACGCCACTTTTTTTGCAATAAACTACCACTGCGTTCACCGCGCCCTTACATCAGAGCCGTTAGTCTTTCATATCGTCTCTGAAACTCCTCCAGTGTTTCTCTACTTGATTCGATTGCAAATTGTTGTTTGCGTCTGATTGAGCGATATTGAGCTTCAGCAGAAAGTGACTCCTGATTGGCAGCTCGCGCTTCAGCACTAAAATTATTGCGAATATTCAGTGGTATAGAAAAGGTCAAAGCAACCACGTTGTCGTCACCCGTTTTCCCTGCATTGAAGCCGAAAGTCGGTTCAGCCCTGGTGTTGAGCTGCGCTAACTTCGCTGATTTTCGGAGCACTTCCCATTCTGCTTTTGCTGCACTCACCAATGGATATTCGTCTACCCATTGAGCTGATGTTAGGGGAGTTGGCATAGTCCAGAATTTCACTGATATCTCAGTTTTTTTGTGCCCAACCTGGTAATAATTCTCGTAACCTTGCTTCGATCTGTCTTAGTCGAACCTGTGTTTGAGCGGTTGTATTGAGTTTTTGCGAAAAGCTTAAGAAAGCCAATTCAGCGTCTAACTGAGCCAAATCTCCAGCGTTCTGTCGCTTGGTGATCAATGCTATCAAGATCTCCATTTGCACCTCTTGCTGAAGCGCCAATGCAGATTGTTTATTGGCTGCCTGCCATTCAATCAGTGTCTGTAATAACTCAACTATTTTACGTTGTAGGGTAAGTTCATAGGTTTTACGGGCGGCGAAACGATTAAAGCTAGCCTGTTGTTTTCTAGTGTCGCGTTTATCCCACCAATCGATTGTCTGGCTCATTCCTACACGGTAATTACCTTCATCCCCCTCTTGTTCAAACTCGGTTTCCAGTTCCTGGTTATAGAGTGGGTTAGACTTACCCTCTGCCATCGAAAAAGCAGAGTTCATTTTTTCTCTAGCTGCAATAATCTCTGGATGTTGCTTAATTTGGTTATTAAACCACGTATCCCAGGATTGCATATTCTGGCTCATCGTGAACACGTATTCTGATCCATCGTGAACATCCATTCTGATCCATCGTGAACACTTATTCTGGCGTGAACGTGAACATTTTTAGCCTTTCACCAGAATCCATGTTCACGATGCCAGAATCCTTTCCATACATTGATTTCTAACCACTGCTAACCTACCCAATTTAACTTGG
>JBFFIY010000253.1:0-4971 GCA_041556195.1 Enterobacterales bacterium | reverse complement strand
CGGGGCAGGCTCTCCGTCGTACATTTTTATGTGGCATTGACAAGTTATCAGGTAAGAATTTTGACCGTTTTTTGCGTCCTGCAAAAATAAATACTATAAATACTAGGACAGCCTAAACTTAAATTATAAAAACAGTATTCATATAATAATATATTTGTTTGATTTGAATTTTTTAATTTTTAACGATTTTTTTATAAACGGCGGGTGATTTTTAGATTAGACTGGAAAAACTCAAAATTGCATGTAATTTTTAAAACAACACTTAAAAATAAAGAAATTTATTTCAAATGAAAATATTTTCCTTGAAATTATTTTTTATCTTAAAGGATGGGATGTCCCAGTATTTTTTTTAGGATGTCCTAGTGTTTTTAGTATTTATTTTTAGTATTTTCCTTGGGATGTCCTAGTATTTTCCCGATACATA
Source organism: Enterobacterales bacterium (assembly GCA_041556195.1). Classification (GTDB taxonomy): domain Bacteria; phylum Pseudomonadota; class Gammaproteobacteria; order Enterobacterales; genus 21-14-all-40-8. Next base: position 4,547 of record JBFFIY010000253.1, on the reverse strand, counting down.
AGATCCCCCAGTCGCTCAGGCTCCATCGGGATAACAGTTGCGCAGCAAGCGACGGGGAATAAAACCCAAAGAGATTCAAAGTTTATTGAAGTAATACCGCTTGCAATTATTCTGGACATCTATAAACTCATGATTTCAGAAAAATTTAATTTTCTGTTCGGTAGCTAATCTGTTTTAATGTGGTTTACTGAATAGAATAAACTGTTAGATACTAAGAGGTTAAAATGAAAATTATTCCTATTTTATATAGCGTTATCATATTGATTTTATTTGTCCAATCAGGTTATGCTAGCGAAGGGCTCACAGGTTATAGAAATTTAACTAGCTTTGGTTGTCATTTGGAAGATGGAACATGTTTTGTTGAAATAGATGGTAATTCAGTCGGTGCTAGTACCTGTATTAGTAACACCATACGTTTTAATGTCTTAAATTCTCTCAATGGTAGAAATTGGCTGTCATTATTGCAAACTGCTTATATTGCTAAAAAACAAGTTAATCTAAATATTGAAGGTTGTTATGTTAACCAACCCACTTATCCTACTTTTAACTTTGGGTATATAAACAACTAATTTTCTAACCAATCGTTGTTGTGAAAAAAACACTAGGACAGCCTGACCTTAAATTATAAAAATAGATTACCAGAATAGTATATTCGTTTGTTCTGAATTTTTTAATTTTTGAAAATATTTTTTAAACAATAGGTGATTTTCAGATTCTATTGGCAAAACTCAAAATCCATACATGAGAAAACTCGGAACCCCGATTCTTGTCATTATTTTTAAGGAATATTATGTTTTAAGTTGGAGATTCAAAGGGGGAAGCTTTACCCTGGCCATTCATCCATTTGCGACTAATTTTTAAAGCAATGGATTTGATAAGTTTATTCACAGGGATGTGATGTATGCCGTTTTTGCAGGATGCAATAAAACGGTCCTTTGAACCTGCCACCTTGAAGTAACGTTTACCGAAATGATTGACTTGATTCATCCAGGTGTCAGGTTCTATTTGCAATCGTTTTAATATAGGTGCAAGTTTCATGGGGATAGAGCCAGATTTGTTTTCTCGAATTGCTCTGCCTGTCCAGTCTAATAGTTCTAGGTAGTCATTAAGGTAAAAAGGTATTCCTTGACTGCTTTTCCCTATAGTTTTCCCTATAGGGTTTTTCCTATAGGGTCGGTTTTTCCTATAGGGTCGGACCGACCTAACCCTCTGATTTTATATGATTTAATCTTCAATATAACACCGTTTTAAGCCTTAAACGCCGCTTTTCAGGCTATAAAAGGTCATTGTAAGCAATTGCAGGTTTTTATCTCAAACTAAAAAGGAGCCATTATGGGTAAATTAGTTGATGGAAAATGGGTCACAGGCAGTATTGTTATCAGCAATAAAAAAGGCGCGTATGATCGCAAGCCCAGAACATTCAGAGATGTGATCAGCTCCAATGATCCCGTGTTTAAACCGGAGTCAGGGCGCTACCACCTTTATGTCAGTTATGCTTGCCCATGGGCCACACGAACGCTGATGTATCGCAGCCTGAAGGCGCTGGATGACCATATTTCCGTGAGCGTAGTGCATCCTGATATGCTAGAGAATGGTTGGAGCTTTGATACGGACTATGAGGGAACGACGGGTGATAATTTATTTAGCTTTGAGTATTTGTATCAGATCTATCAAAAGGCTCAGAATGACATCACAACAAGCGTGTCTGTACCAGTGCTTTGGGACAAGAAAACAAACACAATCGTCAATAATGAATCTTCTGAAATTATCCGCATGTTTAACACCGCTTTTAATAGGCTTACAGGGAATATGGAGGATTATTACCCCGAAAATCAGCGCGAAGAAATTGATACGTGGAATGATAAAATCTACCCTGACGTTAATAACGGTGTTTATCGCTGCGGCTTCTCAAAAACACAAGACGCCTATGATGAAGCGGTCAGCAGATTATTTGATGTTCTGGATGAACTGGAAGCTCATCTGGAGGGAAAAGATTATCTGGTTGGTGGGTGTTTAACCGAAGCTGATTTGCGTTTGATGCCCACGCTTTTGCGTTTTGATATTGTTTACTACGTTCATTTCAAAACCAATATCCGCCGGATTATGGAGTATAAAAATCTCTCACGCTATATGGCTGATTTATACGCGCTGGATGCGGTGAAGAACAATCACCATTTCGATCATATTAAGCGCCATTATTATTACTCTCATGACACAATCAATCCCTACCGGATTGTCCCGATGGGGCCGGCAGAGTTTATTAAAAATCAGGAGCAAAAGTAAACCTATGACAGGATTCCCCGAACTGCGAGGCACAAATAATAATTTGCAAAAATGAAGTAGGTGGTGCATTTCTGACTTGAAGCTGAGACAGCCACTTGTTTTTTATTTCGCTACTCTTTCGTGCATAGAGCTCAGAGTATTTTGCCGTAATCATATTACGGCAAAGGGCACAGCAGCTATTAGGAATTTTTCTAATCTTTATATCTCAAGCGGTGGCAAGTGGATGTATTTTTGGTTTGTGATTTCCTCTTTAGTACAACCTACTAATTCATGGGGAAAAACCAGCCAATCATCTGTTTCTTTAAGGTAAAAATCGGGTTTTATGTCTGTCACATTTCTTTTGGGTTTAAAATAAACGGTTGCCACCTTAATAATCTCTGGTGTGTTACGCCTGCAAGTATGACGTAATTCCCGAATAAGCGCCTCAATAGATCGCCCACTATCAAAGACATCATCAATAATCAACAAGCTATCTTCTGCATTGATATTATTAATAATATATTCAAGGCCGTGAACGTTCACCTCTTTTTGTTGCTGCATACCAATATAGCTACTGGTGCGAATGGCAATATGATCCGTTTTTACCCCATAATAATCCATAACTTCCTGCACTGCGATGCCTACTGGAGTTCCACCACGCCAAACAGCTACAATGAATTTGGGCCTAAATCCACTTTTTAGAATATTTACGCCTAATTCGAATGACATATCAAGCAATGATTGAGCGCTGATAAATGTTTTGTCCATAACCAAGTAACCTATGATAAATGTAAATTCTTAATAGGGAATTATAATGTTTTTCTTCATTAATATGCTAGAGCTCATCTCAAGATAAAAATTAACCCATAAAAAGGGAGAGATGTATAATAAACTAAATAAAACATATAAAGAGGTTTTTTGATGCCGCGTGCCATTATTCTTGTTCTTGATAGCCTGGGCGTTGGTGCAACGCCTGACGCTAATACCTTTGGTGATGTAGGTGCCAATACGCTTGGACACATTGCTAAATGGTGTGCCGAAGGTAATTGTTGCAATGATCGAACGACTGGCCGTTTGAGAGTTCCCACACTTTCAAAGCTTGGCCTTGGTAAGGCTAATGAACTAGGTTCCGGCATCTTTCCTAAAGGTTTTGAAACATCTGAGCCTATCATTGGCCTTTATGCTGCGTGCGCTGAAGTGTCCACAGGAAAAGATACGCCTTCTGGACACTGGGAAATTACGGGTGTGCCTGTACGTTTTGATTGGGGATATTTTCCCTTAAAGGATGATTGTTTTCCTGAAGAACTTTTGACTGCCCTGAAAACCCGGGCAGGGTTGGGAGGGACACTAGGTAATTGTCATGGCTCCGGCACGGAAATTCTTGATCGGCTGGGCAGGGAACACATAGAAACAGGTTTCCCAATTTGTTACACCTCAGCAGATTCAGTTTTTCAAATTGCTGCACATGAAGAAACTTTTGGCCTGGAGCGCCTTTATGAATTTTGTGAAATTGCAAGGGAGTTGGTGGATGAATTTAATATAGGTCGTGTGATTGCACGTCCATTCATTGGTAATGAGGGAAGTTTTGTTCGCACGGGTAATAGACGTGATTATGCTATTCCTCCGCACAATGAAACTTTGCTTGATAAATTAGTGGCAGAAGGCCGTGAAGTACATTCTGTCGGCAAAGTTGCGGACATTTTCGCTCATCGTGGCTTTACTCATAAAACTAAAGCTACTGGCCACGATGCGTTATTTGATGCCACTATGGAGTCCTTGAAAATTGCTGCAGATGGTAGTTTAATATTCACCAATTTTGTTGAATTTGATCAATCTTTTGGTCACCGCCGTAATGTTGGGGGTTACGCCGCAGCGCTTGAGCATTTTGATCAACGCCTTCCCGAAGTGATGGGAGCTATGCAGGAAGATGACTTACTTATTTTAACCGCTGATCATGGTTGTGATCCCACCTGGCAGGGTTTTGACCATACGCGGGAACATATTCCCCTGATAGCGTATTGCCCTTCAATGGTGTTGGAAGTGAACGCTGGTATTCGCTCCAGTTTTTGCGATATCGGACAATCAGTCGCACATTACCTTGGAATTGCTCCGCTTGATGAAGGGGTGAGTGTGTTTGAATGATGGTAACTATTCAGCTTACCCCTAAAATGAGCCATTTGTGAAGCACATCCCTATGCTTTACCCCTTCGGGGCTGGCGCGAAAAACTTTTCCAGAAAGTTTTTTCATCGTTCAAAAATGGTCAAATAATCGAGTATACTCACAT
>JBFFIY010000252.1:0-5035 GCA_041556195.1 Enterobacterales bacterium | reverse complement strand
CAGAGCCTGCCCCATGAGCGTAGCGAGTGCTTTGGGTATTGGCTACAATCAATGCCGCGCCTAAAGCGATTTTAAATCCCACTGAAACAGGCATAATGAATGATTAGGGGTATATAACAGCCTGATTTATTTAAACAAATAAAAGAAAAACATTGACTGCAGTGCAGCATTTCCCATAATATCCTGATAGAGGGTTAGCAAATACGCTTAATTCTTTTTGGAGGTGATGCCAATGTTTGATAGAGACTATAGTGAAAAACGTGATTTCAGACGTATGTCTGTTAATACCAGTATTCAGCTTTCTCTAAAAGATTCGACAGAATCTTTTGTGGGAGAGAGCCGAGATATTAGTGGTAGTGGTATTTCGTTTGTAACCGAGAAATCGCTTAGTGCAGGTGATGTTCTCAATGTTGTGATTCAATCAGAACAAACAAAACTCCCCCCTTTAGAAATGGTTGTCAGTATTATCAGAGTTACGCCTGAAGCCGATAACAATTTTCTGATTGCGGCAGAAACAACAGATTAATGAAAAACTGAGGTAAACAGCTTAATAGCTGCGAATATCCTCTAAATTTAGTTAATTTGTGACACAATCCACACTTATAACAGGGCGTGGTTCACGGATCCTTTCCCTCTAAAACTCTATCCTGAACAATCCACTTCCTGGAATAGAGTGATTTACTATGCGATTAAGAGGAAACAAAATGGATCCCCTTATGATTTTATTTGGGGTTGTTGTTTTTGGAATTTTATTGACATCTTTTTTATAACAATACATTTTCCACAATAAAAAATATAATTCAAACCAAAAGTAACTCAACCATTTTCTTATTTTGTAATAAATTTGCCAGAGAATGCTTTTTTAGTTCTTTTATAAAAGACTGATGCGCTGTATTGATAACATAATTCAAACTACAGGAGGGGCTTAGAGGACAGGCCGTCTTCTGGCAATCAATAAGCGAGCTAACACCTTCAAATTCAATGAAAATTTGACCAAGATTACAGTCCTCAAGCTCTTTATTGAGTTCCATTCCCCCCTTTTTACCTGAATAAGTTCGGATGTACTCCAGCTTCGCTAGCTGATGTACAACCTTTCTTAAGTGCTCATGAGAAATAGCATAATAATTTGAAATTTCTGCCATAGTTACCCTTACCCTACCCTGTTGGTTCACACCAAGGTAGAGCAGTACTCTATAAGCATAGTCTGTATAACGATTAATTTGCATAAAATTTGTTTACTTAAATCTATCAAATTTAAAAACTCAATTGATCTGGCTTATCCCTAGTTGAGGTTAAGTAGAGCGCATATTGCAAGTATATCAATGCTGATATTCAAAGTTTATTTTTTCTTCTTTTTCTTCTTTCCTCCAGTTGTTGGTTTTAAGCCTTTAAAAGCTGATATATCTTTAATCCCGTAAGGTTTTTTGAGACTTTCACTCATATAAAAATCAGGTTGGTAGCTTGCGTCCTTATCCTTCCAGATATACCAGTCTTCTTTTTCGATACCTTCATATTCAACAATCATCACAGAGCCACCAGGGCTTTTGCCATTATTTGAAATATGGTGCTCTATGTGATCATGGTTAATCCATCGGCCAGGGTTATTCATCCAGACCATAACATCAATACGGGAACCCATAGGAACATCCACCACATCTGCCCAATATGGCTGTTTAAGTGGGTGCCCATCTTTATGAGTTACCAGTACATCGTGACCATGTAAATGGTAGGCTGTTTCAGTACTCACACTATAAAGTCTTAAACGTAATACATCGCCTTTTTTAACTCTCAACGGTTGATTGTTTGGAAAAGATTTGCCATTTATCGAAAAATAGTTGGGCTTTTCTCTTGGGTGGCCACCTTTTCCATAGTCCATTGCCACATCTGAGTTCCAACCGGAGAACATTAAAATGGCATCTTTTGTCACCGTTTTTTCCAGTTCAGTTGGATCTTTTGGATCAATAACCAAAGGCCCCCACATACCTCGAAGTCCTACATGCTCAGGAACATTCACATGGCAGTGATACCAAAGGCTACCAGGACGATCGACGATAAATTTATAAACATAACTTTCTCCCGGTTCAATAGGTAACTGAGTAACACCTGGTACCCCATCGCTCTTCCAGCTATTAGTTTGTGTAACTCCATGCCAATGTACTGTATGATTTAAAGTTGTATTATTATGAACTGTCACTTCAACTTCATCATCTTGTTTAACATGTATCAATGGCCCGGGAACCTGCCCATTAAATGCCCAAACTTTGGCTCTTAGACCCGGAGCTACTTCCATTTCTACCTCATCAATGGTCATTTCAAATTTTCTGAGTTCTGCATGAGCAATGGACGTTGTTAAATAGCCCGCAAACAGGGTACTAAATAAAATCCATGTGGGAATCAATTTAGACATGTGATTTTTCATAAAACAATCCTCTATTTTTCAGTTTTCTGACAACATAAAACCCTTAAATAAGAAACTAGAGTGTTTATTTGTTTATCGGTTAAGTTGGCATCCCAATTTGGCATGAGTACTGATTTATCAACAGCAGCCCCACCATATTTGATGGCTTTAAATAAATCTTCATCAGTTCGATTTTTCATTTCATCAATGTCAGTATGGTCTTTAGGCAATACCTCCATATCTTCAACATTTATGCCGTAACCATCACCTTCTATCCCATGACATTGAGAACAATAGACCTGATAAAGCTCTTTTCCAAGGTCACTCTCATTAGCCTGGGCGGGTAAGCTTTGCATTAAATGCCCAAAGACTATTAAAAATAAGAGTTTAAATTTCATATTTTTTACTCCTTAAGCGTTTTCAAATAGCCAATCAGTTTATTAATTTCACTATCTTTAAGGTGTTTAGAAGGCATCATGCTGTATGGATCCCAGCTAACTGGGTTTTTAATGTAAGATCCCACAAAGTTTGGTTTCAAACGTTGCCAGGCTGTATATAACTCAGGCCCTGATAATCCGCCTTCTTCCGTACTATCAAGATGACAGGCTCCACAGCCTTTAAATTTATTAAAATTCATCTTACCCATCGCTGAGGAAACTGTTTTAGCTTGATAATCTACTTGTTTCTCCAAAGCATCCATAGGATGTAAAGACATTAAATATGAGGAAACCTCTTGAGCTAAATTATCTGGTAGCGCAACATGATTTATTAATGTTTGTTTATCAATAACATCACCTTCATCCGTCACTATAGTGTGCAAAGGTGGGTAGCTTCCTCCTGGGCGAATTTGATAAGGCTTTTTCAGCCAATTTAACAACCATTTTTCACGAAATTTATTGCCTGCATAAAAGAGATGGGGGCCTCGGCGGTTAATTCTTTCCTGAATACCTTCAGCCATAAAATCAGGCTTTGATAATGCATGACAACTACTACAATTCTGAGTTAGATAATTTGGAATATCTGTTGCATATGCAGGTACAACCAAATAAATAAAACAAACAACAAACTTCAAAATATAATGGTTAGAGATATTATTAATTAGCATAGAATTTATCTAAACCTTTTTTAAGCTTACAAAGAAATAGCCATCCTTGGCCAGAAGTATATTCTCCCAGAAGAATCTGGTTATCTCAGAATAAGATTGCCGTTTTTTCCTTTATCAGGATCGGCATCTTTATGGTTCATTAACACCGTAATAGCTCCATTTAAAGCATGCTTCATTCGATGATCAACTAAAGCATTATTCGTTGCTTTATCTTTGGGGCTAACAATATCGAAGACCATACCGTGTGCTGGAGCTACGTCCACTGTTTGTACACCATATTTAATATTTTTTGGGTTACCATTATCCCAAACCCGCTCCCAAATTCCTGCTATAGGGTGAAAAGCTGCAGCCTCATTAATGCTGGCATTAACAAAAAAGATTCGTACGCGCTCACCAGGTTTAGCTTCTAAAGCCAAGGTTGCATCAGGATCATGGACTGGATCATAATGAAAAACTTTTCCGTTTATCATTGTTGCAGCCCAACCATTTCCCATGGTGATATCTTTGGGTTTTGTACCCTCTTCAAACAAATCGCCCTGTACCAGAACATATTCCCTGTCAGGTTTAGGGAAATCTTTTGTATAACCTGCGGCCGGATCAACAATAATCACGCCATACATACCTCGTGCTATGTGCTCAGACATCGCTTCAGCACCACAGTGGTAAATAAAGACACCGGGATAATCTGCAGAAAAAGCAAAATTTTTCGATTTTCCCGGTTTAACTGGAGAAAATTCACTTAGTACATCAACCTGTGCCGCATGAAAGTCCATAGAATGACTCTGTTTGTTGCCTTTTTCATTAACTAAAGTAAAGTTAACCATATCGCCCTGAGTAACTCGCACTAAAGGACCGGGGATCGTACCTCCAAAGGTCCACATTGGCTGCTTATCACCTTTATTGTTAATTTCAAGCTGTAGTTCCTTAACTGCCATCTCAACATCTACTGTTTTAGCTTTTGTCATTGATGAAAATCCAATCAGGCTAGTCAATAACAATACTTGTGTAACTAGATTTTTATACATTGTTAATATCTCCAGTAATTAATTATTTGATGTAAACAAAATACATTATTGATACTTATATCATGGATGTCAAATACATCTTTAAAATAAAAACTAGACGGATAAGGTTTCATTCGACCTATTTAATCTGAATTCAGGACAAGTGAATTATAAATTTTTCATTTATCAGTGGTTTATAAGTTCTTGATGACTACAATGGTTTTATCACAGGGTTAAAATTAATCCAGTGCGAGTATCTTAGTAATTAACCTCAGTTCTGGATAAGAGAAAAAAGATTTTATTCACCACGAAGGGCACGAAGCACACGAAGAAAAAGAAAAAATACTGACTATTATTGGAAAAAAGAGTTATTTTAATCTGTTTGATTCAAGTTTTTTTGCAATCTCTTATAACCCACACTCCGCATCAGGTTATTGTGGTTTAATCAATTTATAAATAATAAATTCTTATTTAACTGTTATTCACATATTTCAGCCTAAAGTAATTTATAGTCAGGCACGATAACTT
>JBFFIY010000251.1:0-5047 GCA_041556195.1 Enterobacterales bacterium | reverse complement strand
GGGCGTGAGCAGGATGCGGAAGCTTCAAGCCTCGAATATGGACGCTTCTTGACTTGCTGAAACCTGCATTTCCAGGTATCACGGGTATATAGACGAATAAAATAGATGTACATTTTTTAAACTTGTTGTAGAAGGTTATAATCACTAGATTATGGAAGCTGTTAAAAAACCAAGTCCAAAACACGGAATACTGTCCCTGACTATCAAGGATAAGGCCGTTTTATACGCGGCTTTTATGCCATTTGTTAAAAATGGTGGATTATTTATACCGACCAATCGCCAATATAATCTGGGCGATGACGTGTTCATGTTGCTTTCGTTAATGGAAGAAGCTGAAAAATTACCTGTTGCGGGGAAAATTATCTGGATCACTCCAAAGGGAGCTCAAGGAAACCGTGCTGCTGGTGTTGGTGTGCAATTCAGTGAACAAGATCATGGAAAAGCTAAGGGAAAAATTGAAACCTATCTGGCAGGCACTTTGGATTCTGATCGACCCACCCACACTATGTAAATATCTACAGTTTTAACCTCACTTTTTTAATTAACCAAGAAAGAAACTTGTTATGTCTTTTATTGTTGATTCACACTGTCATCTTAATCAGATCCAACTGGCAGAAAATGAAACTCTTGATTCTGTGTTAGATCAAGCCAGAGAGCAGGGCGTTAGAGGTTTTCTGTCGGTAGCAACGGATGTGGAAAATGCCATTGAAAACCAACAAACTCAAAACCATCATGCAGATGTTTGGTTTTCAGCAGGTGTACATCCTCTACATCCACAAAAGAATGATAGTTGGAAAGATATCTTACAAAAACTGGTTTTAGCTCCTGATTATGTTGCGGTAGGTGAAACAGGATTAGATTTTCACTATGCAACTGAAAAATCACATCACGATTGGCAAATAGAGGCTTTTAAGTATCACTGTCATTTAGCACACCTTTCCAATAAACCTTTAATAGTTCATACCCGCCAGGCAAAACATGAAACTTACCAAATTTTGAAAGAAAATCCTCTGGCAGATCTACCTGGTGTTATTCATTGTTTTACTGAAGATCTGGATGCGGCGAAACGATTTTTAGATATGGGATTTTATATCTCATTTTCAGGCATTATCAGTTTTAAAAACTCTCAAGATTTACGTGACGTTTTATCACAAATTCCTCTTGATAGACTATTAATCGAAACTGACAGCCCTTATCTTGCACCAATACCTCATAGAGGCAAAGCCAATGTCCCGGCATACGTGATTCATGTTGCGCAAGCCATCGCTGATGTTTATAAAATGCCCCTGAAGGAACTTTACCAGATCACCTTTAACAACTTTGAAAAAGTGTTCTCGGTTAAAGTTCCATAAAGATAAAAATATACCCAGGTTGCACCTTTTTTTGATTTCTACCTGAGCTCTAAACAGTCAAATTATGTGTTTGAGTACGAGGAGTCTTATCATTTCAAATAGACACCATCATTTCCAATTTTTCCCGGTCCATCTAAGACATAAATACCGGCTGAAAAAGCTGCAACAGTAAAATTGATTGAACCATTATTAACGGTGATCGTATTGCCCGTTATCGCATCACGATATGTACCATTTATGATGTCGCTCATTGAAATGTTTTGATTGGAACCTGTAGCCAGGCCAACCACAACATAACTCGACTCGAATTGCCGGACAAAACTCATGCCAGAACCCCATTCGTTTACAAACGACATCGGCCCTTTCTGTAGAGCAGGAATGTTACTGCGAATTTGATTCAAGCGCTTGATATGCTGATAAAGAGAGTGATTTTGAGTGGTTGCCAGATCATCTAACTTTGCGCCATAGTATGCGCGGCCTGTACCATCGATCGTGTCATTGGCTGATTGAATATCTTGCGGCGCTCCAGCCATAAACATGATCTCTTCGCCTGAATAAAGTGTTGGTATGCCGCGTATGGTCCATAATAAATTGTAAACGAGTGCAGCATTGGCTTCCTCACAACAAAATCGAAACTTGAAATCATTGTCAGGACCGACATCATGATTTTGAAAAAATGTAACCAGCTGGGTTGGATCTGAATAAGTCCAATCCATATCCAACGCGCCTTTTATCCCACTCAAAGAACCTTTTGTAACATTGTCACGAAAGGTAGAAAATAAGGGGAAATCGATAACAGAAAAATTGGAATTACCCTGAGGATTTCTTGGATCGCTACCTGTTCTGGTATACCACCATGGTCGGATTTCCGCAGGAGCGTTATCATTCACAAGTTCAGAACCAAAACCCAAACCGAAGACCAATACTTCACCAAATACAAACAGGCCTGGTTTATGAGCTTGCCAGTTTTGAGTGTAAGTTAACAATTCATTGCGCTCGACATGTTTGGCCGTGTCTAAGCGAATTGCATCGACACCCATATCCAGATAACGGTGTACTGCATTGTTAATATAATCCTTCACATTTTGGTTGCCGGTAGCCAGATCGATGGTATCTCCGGCCATATGTTTGTTTTGTAGCGAAATCGGATTTTCCCAATCACCTCCAGCCATAAATCCATTGAGATGATACCAATTACCATCTAAAGCTTGCGAGTCAATACCAAAAAATCGGTTAGCATCGTATCCCGCCAAAGGAACTGTTTGACCAGTTTTTGGATCGACGAGAGGCACCGTGCCATCAGGATCTGAATTATGCCTGTCGATAAACCATTGAGGCGCGGCAGTATTATCATTATCATCGCGATTGGTACTTTTATAATCTCCCAAATTGCCGAAATAAGGATCGTTAGACATCTCTCCTTGTTGAGATCCTGGGGGCACGTAGTATTTAATCGGGAGATGATCGATCCATACTTTGTTTCGGATCCCATATTGGCTTGAATGATTAATCACCACATCTTGAATTACCTTTATATCTTTGGCATGGGCTGCATCGATAAAATCTTTATAAGTTGCACCCACAGATTCAAGTCTGGGGTCGATAGTAGTCCAGTCATAAGCGTGATATCCGTGATAATCCAAACCACTTCTATTCTCAACAGGAGGTGTGATCCAGATGGCTGCAAAACCTAAATCCTGGATATAATCTAACTGCTGTATGAGTCCTTTAAAATCACCACGCCATTGTGGATCACCCTGTTTAATCCTATCTCGATTATAATAATTATTGCTTTCATCGCCATCATAAAAGCGAGCAACCATTAAGAAGTAAATCGTCTCTTCCCTGAAATCGCCACTATTAGTATTTTCACCGATAGTATAACTAAAACTTTGTTCAGCCTGATTATTGGAAGCATCTAATGCCAAAGTATTTATAACTAAATCCACACCATTGTTTACATCATTTGCTGTGAAAATTTCACCGTCATATAGAGGCGAACCAGTGGTAGGCGTAGAACCGTCGATAGTATAAAAAATCCTGGGTGACGGATCTTCATTATCTGATACTGATAAGGTGATTAATTGGCTGGTGGTGTAATTTCCAGCAGGTGTTGAAGCACTAACTGATGGTGCTTGAATGTCAGCTCCCGGGACTTTGTTTGCAGTAATGTTCTTATCATTTTTATTAAAACAAATATCGTAACTACTATTCGCATCAACAATAAAATCCTGAGCTGGATAATTTTCACTCCAATCAGCAAAATGATCGATTTTAAAGCGTGGTCCGCCACTGCCGTCACCATTGTTAAAACTTTGGTGCAAACAATAGTTGATATTATCGCTAGTGTTCATTTCAGCGGCTCCCCAGGCATTAGGAGTCCCTCTGAAAAACCAGTTATCAGTTGGTGGAAGTATATCTATAACGGTTATGTTAATAGAGGTTTGTGCAGTCGCGCCATTGTTATCAGTTACAGTTAAACTAATTGGCTCTTGACCAAGAGTATTAAAAGTGAAATTAATGTTCTGCGTCGATTCACCTGTACTCCATAAATAACTAACAATGGAACCATCGGGATCAGATGAATTTATTGCACTCAATTGAATACTGTCTCCAATAGTCACTGTTTGATTATCTGCAGGGGAAATAGCCGCTATCGGTAATTGATTTTGTGTCGCATTATTTGGGGCAATGTTATAGGCTAAACTGCTATCATTAACTTGAATAATATATTCACCCACCACATCAGTTAAAATATCGGCACCACTAAGTTCGAGCACGCCGTCATTATTATTATCGCCGAAATTTTCTGACCAATTTGCACTAACATCAAACTTGAATCTTTGATTCGCCTGGCCATCAAAATTAATCGTTACTTGCCAGGTGTTATCTGCAACCAGAGCCATTTCATCAATAGCCCACCCATTTGGCGTGCCTCGAAAAAATAAAGAACCAAAGTTTTGTAAAAATACTGGAGTGGTGCTACAAGAACTAACTACATTTGTGGTAATGCTGTTGTTGCTTGCATCAAAATTGATTTGGTAACTAGTATTTGAATTGACCGAATGATCGTTAGCAGGATAACTTTCGCTCCAGTCGCCATTTCGGTCAATTTTAAAACGAGGATCACCGTCGGCATCACCATTGTTAAAATTCTGGCAGAGTCTATACGTGGTGGTTGATATTTGTTCCATCTGTGTAGCATCCCATCCATTGGTAGTACCACGATAAAACCATTCAGCGTAAGCATTGGTTGCAAGTATCGGAAAAAAAATTAATATAAAAATCGATTTCTTCATAATAATGACTCATCATATTTTATTGATTGAATGAATCGCTTGCTGGAAATATACAACATCTACATAACATGCAAGATATTCGCTATAAAAGCAGAAAACGGCTTACTCAAACTCAACTAATCGTACCTGTAACCCGTGCCAGAGATTTTGATGAAGTCACTGTTTTTATCTACAAAAATACTAGCAAAAAGTAACTGACATTCTTCATGAATACGTATGCACCATGAGGTGTATGGGTTTTAAGGGGAATTGAAATTAGCTTTGGAAGTTTTGAAGTATAGTTTCATGTAGTAATGGTTAAAAAATGCCTCGTTTTTATAATAAGAATCATAACAAATAGATCCAGATTGTGCACAAAATACAGAACACTCATTTTGGGGGGGGGGGGGGGGGGGG
>JBFFIY010000250.1:0-5091 GCA_041556195.1 Enterobacterales bacterium | reverse complement strand
TAAACATTTTGCCCAAATTGGGTAGAACCATTATTGCAGGTAAAATTCACACTGGCATTTGCTGCTGCAGTTTCGCGCATTAATACCACGGCGCCATAAGCAGGAATATGTACATTGTTAATATTAAAAGCTTGATCTCCGCCACGACTAGCCGTAGGAACTCCACTCAAATTGTATTCTGGCCAACTGGTATTGGCCACTTCACGGTATGAACCTGAAATACCAATATCATAGTTAAACCAGGTATTCGCACCAAAATTCATAACAATGGCATATTTTCCATCAGCGCGAGAAAAGGCAGCTACGCCATTATTATTGTGAATATGTGTAACCCAGCTATTTCCAGTGGCAAATTGAGTCAGATCATTAGCTCGGATCTGGTTCATTTTTGCATACCAATTTACCACTTTCTGGCGACCTGTATTGGTTTCATAATCATTGAGAGGCAAGCGATCATCCCACCAGTCAATATGAAACTGGGTAGATTCACCGGCCTCTTGCCCCATAAAGGCCATGGGTGTTCCTCTCGCCAAAATGGTACCGGCAAGAGATATTTGATTCATCTCCCAACCTTTACCATCCCGGCCACGTTTTGCGATCCGGTCATCGGTATTACCTACCTCATCATGTGACTCTGTATAAATTGTCGCATCCTGCCAACCATCACCAAAATGTCCAAATACAGGCCAGAGGTTATCCAGATGTCCACCCGTCAAAACGGATTTAAAGTTATCGTGAAATGTATCTGTCCACTGACTATCCATCGGGGCATGATTACTACCTTCAACAGTACTGCCCACGTTATCTGCGGTTAATCCCCACCAATCCGGCAATTCCTCTGCTGTTAACCAGATGTTGTTATCAAGCGATTTCACTTTGCCATACAATTCACGCAAGAAATCCCAACCTCCGCCATCTCCCGGGATTGTGACAAAACCACTACCGGTATTATGAATGGTATTGGTGTGATCAAACCTGAAACCATCAATACGAAATTCTTTAGCCAGATATAAAACATTTTGAACCAAAAAATGTTTAGCTATATCATTATTAAAATTATACAACGGCCCCCATACGGTATCTCCATCCATATAAGTGGTGTTATCTATGCTCCAGAGAATATTGTCTCCGCTGGCCACATGATTAAATTCCAAATCTAAAATAACGGCAATACCGTTTTTGTGGGCTTTATCTACCATCGCTTTTAAGTCATCAGGTCCACCATAAGAAGCTTCAATTGCATAGAAAAATGATGGGTTATAACCCCAGCTCAAAGCCCCTGCAAACTCATTTACCGGTAATAATTCTAAAGCGGTAACACCGAGATCATTGATATAGTCATTGCTACCGTCGTTATCTAATTCTTCCATCACTTCCTGTAATGGCGTGCCGCCATTTCGATCAGTAAAACGTAAAGGGTGAACTTGATAAATATTTAATTTATCCTGGGTTGGTCGAGTCCAGTTATTACTTGTCCATTGGAAATCATTGGTTAAGTTGATACGAGACATACCGGAAGTCAACCCGGAATGAGTCACCCAACGAGCAGCCGGATCCTGAAAAGTTGTAGAGACACCATTACGAGTAAGCATAAATCGATAATTATCGCCATGGATTGGAGCACGAGCAAAACTGGCATCAGTTCCTTTAAACCACCAGAACTTACCATCAGGTGTACGCGTTAACGCCACAGCTCCTGATTGGCCGTTAGTAAAATCTCCATAAATACGCACATCGCTATCACCTGATGCAGCATGAAAAATGACGTACCAGTTATTATTTTCCTTGTAGACACCGGGAGACCTTTCCCATATGGCCGTGGAATTTCCTTCCAGCCAGGCATCGGCAACTGCTGTATTTGGTATAATGACACTTAGCCAGAGAAAGAAAATTAAACTACATTTTTTGATCATAGATTGAGGTGTAAAGGGTATTATTTTCATTAGAGTAATTCCCAAATTTGATATTGATGACAATGGATTATTTAAAATAACTATTCATCTTTGTAGACTAGTAGCACCTACACCAAATTTTTTAAAGAGTTATCAAACCACCTTAAAAATACTACATTGGGCTTGCTAAATACTTACCAGGCGAACCAGGACAACAGCCTTTTAAATATGACTATTTAGGCTCCAGTACAAAAAATGAACCTGAAAAGTTATCAGATCTATTGTTGAAACTAACAAAAAACTCAAGCATTACTTGATGAATACGTATGCAAATCATTAGTTCTGTAAATTAGTCACATGATCAAATCTTAATGAAATATTAACCAATGGACTAAAGATATGAAGAGATATGAAGAGTTGTGAATATTTTCATAAATAAAACCGGATTCAATGTTTCATTTCAAACATTGTACTAAGTTTACATTTCTGTTAACTCAAATTAGCGAGGTGTTTGTTTTTAATTGGAATTTCAATATTGTTACCCGTAACGTCTTAAATGTAATGGACATAATGTAAGACAGTCCAAAAAGTTTTTTAACTTTTTATATACATCGTTTAGTGGTAAATGAACTTTAACTGGTATTTTATTTATAGAGATCTAATCTATTTAACTGGAGTTATTTTATGAAAAACATATTACTATTTACATTGCTTGTTTTTATTCATTTCACATCAGCAGTTGCAAGTGAATCCAAGAAAAAATTATCTATAGAAGGAGTTTCTGTTACGGGCTGGAACCAGACCCTTGGCGTTCCTGCTAAAGATTTAAGATTCGTTGGAAATACAATGTTTGATGTTGGTGGTGTTTTTAGTCCCGATGGTCAGGCCTTACCTATAGACTCAAATACGTCACTTGATGCCTATATGGCTTCCTATGCCGCACCTGATGTCTATCTGGCATTTTTTGGCGTTCCAGGCGCTGAAAATACGCCATATCAGAATATTAAATATGCAGATTACCCTCAAATTACAAAGCATGATAGTCAAATGGGTGCTCTTCCCCAATTAGCAGATAATCCTGATTGGTTTGGCAAGAGCAATGGCGCTGTAACTAAAAACTTAACTGTAGGTAAATGGTTAGAAGCATCTGGCAAAATGTCCTTCGTATGCAAAAAGAATGAAACGCCCTACTACAAAGTAGATGTGGAAAATGCAATTCCAGGTGGACTGTACACTGTATGGGGGTTTTATTTTAACGTAGCGGCAGGTCAATTGATGCCTGATTTTGCTTTTGGCGGCACCTCTGCCAATGTTTTTGTCAGTGACAAAGACGGAAAAATTGAAGGATCTCGCTCTTTAAACTTTTGCCCTCAACAAGTCCCTGAAACCGCTGGCTATATCCCTGTAAATATGTTTCTGGTGTATCATCCTGATGGACGTGTAAATGCAGCTGTCGGTCACACTGTCGCCACAGCTCCTGATTTTATAGGCCCAGGAATGACTGCTACTCCTCAATTAATGTTTCCAATGCCAAAAGATAATTTCTAAATTCTACTGGTTAAGTATTTTTAAATATGCAGCCAGTAGTTTCTGGTTGCCTCTAAAATAATCCGTGGGTATTTTAAGTACTCTAGACTTTTCTGGTATATAGCTAACCTGAACTCAATGCAAATAATCCTGAGTCTTTGGTTTACACTGCGGGTAGTCCAAATGACACTCGTTAAAGATATGACAGGTGCGTTTGCATATTGATACCAGCATGAGCATCAATGGTACTTCTATAAGTACGCCAACGACTGTAGCTAATGCTGCACCGGAAGATAAACCAAAAAGAATAACAGCAGTTGCTATGGCTACTTCAAAATGATTAGAGGCTCCAATCATCGCGGCAGGCGCTGCATCATGGTAGGAAAGATTTAACCACCTTGCGAAGACAAAATAACCTATAACAAAAATAAAGACTGTCTGTATGATAAGTGGTATGGCAATCCACAGAATAGTTAGTGGATTGTTAATGATAACTTCACCCTTCAATGAAAAAAGCAGTATTAAAGTTACCAGTAATGCCGTTATACTGGTAGGAGTCAGCCAATGTAAAAATTTTTGGTTAAACCAAACAATCCCTTTATATTTTATTATTGCTTTTCTGGATAAATAGCCTGCTATCAATGGTAACGCTACATAAATGAAAACTGAAAGCAGCATAGTCTCCCAGGGCACAGGCATAGAATTTATATTGAGTAATAAACCTCCTATTGGACCATAGAGTAAAAGCATCAGTAAGGAGTTGATTGCAACCATTACCAATGTTAAACCATCATTTCCTTTTGAGAGGTAACCCCACATCAAAACCATTGCTGTACAGGGCGCTATTCCCAATAAAATGGTACCTGCTATATAACTCCGCCATAGTTCTACTTCTTCACCATTTGCAAGAATTTCCGTACCTGGCAACAAGTCTTTAAATAAATAGCCTAAAAAAAGGTAAGAGATTGCAAACATGCTAAAAGGCTTGATAGCCCAGTTAATGAATAATGTAAGGAAAACAGGTTTAGGAGTTTTGGCTGATTTGATAACCTGGCTGAAATCAATTTTCACCATAATCGGATACATCATAAAAAATAAGCAGATAGCGATAGGAATTGATACCTGATAAATTGAAAAATTATCTAGAGTTGTGGCAACATCAGGAACTGTTTTTCCTAAAAGAATTCCGCCAACAATACAAAGTAGCACCCATATTGTCAGATATCGCTCAAAGATTGATAAATTTTTCCCTGCCATTTTATTTTTTAAACCTGATGCTTTTTGTACAGTCGAAGATTGTACCGTGGAACTTTGTATGAAACGGTCAAAGCTCATACACAAAACAGAGTATAGCAGTTCTTTCCTGTGGCTACACTTTATACCCGTGATACCTGGAAATGCGGGATTTCAGAGCTTCAGTGGGAATCCAGGTCAAGGCGTCACTCGTAGAGAATAACTGGTCATTTTCAAGAGCGACAAAGCTTCCGCGTCCTGCTAACGCCCCTTACCTCCGTCCATGGAGGCAACGAAGGACTGGTTTTCCACTGAAGCTCCCGAAGGGCAAGCCAATAAGCGCCCATCTTCTTTGTTTTGAAAGCTGGATTTAGAAAGAAAATTGCTTATCTCCATGGATGGAGTGTATGCAGTAGCGATGCTGGGAGCATTGCCTGTC
>JBFFIY010000249.1:0-5140 GCA_041556195.1 Enterobacterales bacterium | reverse complement strand
CTTGCCCTCTGGGAGCTTCAGTGGAAAACCAGTCCATCGTTGTCGCTCCTGAAAATGACTAGTCATTCTCTACGAGCGACGCCTTGACCTGGATTCCCACTGAAGCTCTGAAATCCCGCATTTCCAGGTATCACGGGTATATTGCTGAGCTTTATAACAAAATTATATCAAAATACCAGCCTGTTACTGAAACATAATCTAAAAATTAGTTACAGGTTTATTTGATGATTAGGGGTATATTATATTTATAAATTAGCCAGATAATTGAGATTTAAATTGGACCATTTGAGTTAACATTTTATTGATAGGGCATAATAAGCTAACTTTATTAGCACTTTTAACCAAATAACCATTGATATACAAAATCTCAGTTTGTCTATTAAACTGTATATCCTGTTGCATAGAAGAATAATTCAATGCGGTCTTTTCTGCGACCTTTATTATGCGCTTTTTTTCTGAATTTGCATCAAGTTGTTGTCCGTAAGCATTGGCTATTTGAATGGATTCATCGGCAATAGCCTCGATCATACCAATAAAATCTGCTTTGAGAAGTTCTCCATTCCTACAATTAAGTAATGCCGTTAATGGATTGATAGAGGCATTGATAATGAGCTTTTGCCATAATTTTTGTTCAATATTCTCGACCCAACCGTTGATTAAGGGGTTTTTTAAAAATTCTATGAGCTTTTTGGGCATTGGAGCATTCGGGGAATTTAAATTACCTAACCAGGTTTCCCCGTGACCTGTATGAATGACTTTATAGCCAGGCAAAGATGTGGTTAGCGAATGGCCTGTTGTAGCTTCTTTTAAAGCACCATGGGTGGAAATTGCGTGAAAAAGCTGATGAGTATTGAGTTGTGGGAAAGATCGAAGCAATTCTTCTTCCGCGCCTCTTCCATTTTGCAGCATAATTAAACAGGTTTCTGAATTTATGTGATTAATGATTGAGCTTACGGCGTTGAGAACCTGATGGGATTTTACAGCAATGACCAGGCGGCAAATTTTTTGAGGGTTAAGCTGTTTTAAGCTGCTGATTAATTGAAGTTTAACTTGAGCTTGAATATTGTGTCCTGTGGAGCTAACTTCTATAGATGCATATGCAGAACCATGAGAAGTAGCTGGAAACTCATTTCTTGTAATTAAGGTGACTTCAAAGCCTTGCTCGGCCAGATAACCAGCCCAGAGTAATCCCATAGAGCCAGAGCCTAGTACATGAATGGATTGTGGCGGGTGAACGATCATAAATAAAAAGACTTAGTTAAAGCTGTCATTAAAAATTGGTGGAACTCGTTAAAATGGACTATATAACAATAGATGAACAACGGATTATAGACAATATCAAATGATATTGTTCAGAAAAGTGTAAGAATAACAGCTTTTAGGCTAGGGGTTTAAGGTTATTTAATGAGCATAGTAAATGATAGGGCTCGAAGTTATGTGGTTTCAGCAACGGTTGCTAGCGAACTTCATGCGTTGACCCATGTGGCCAGGCAAGTGTCCATTATAGCCAAAAATGCCCGAGCTCTGGCTATACGTGCTGGTGAAAGTGTGGCTGGGTTTAAAGCAATTACTGGTTTCATTGAAGAAATTGCTAAATTTTCTTCAGAGCGAGGCAGTTCCATTGATGAAATGGCTACCAAAGTTTCAAGAGTAACCGTTGATATTATCCGCATGGCTGATAGTCTTGATAAATTACAAACTTGTTACCATTCGGATGCGGCTTATGCTAAAACTCTTAAAGACAGGATGAATATTTTAAAGGAGCTTGATGATGACTTCCATAAAGAATTCAGGCGTTCAGTCAGGCGTTTGAAGATGGAAATTAATGAGATTGGTGGACAGCTTAGAGGTGTTCAAATGATGGTGACCAGTTCGCGCGTAGAAGCGGCTGGTGCTGGAAATTTCAAAGAAGGTTTAAATTCGGTAGCCTCACAATTACTGGATGCATACACTGAAATGTATCGACACATTAGTCGAGCAAGATCAATGATGAATGAAATAAGAATGGAGCATATATGAAGGCAGAGAAAATTTATCAGGGACCTCGACATGAATGGATTGTATTTGGTAGAGATCCCGATAAACCTGAGAAAATTATTGATACTAATCAATATCTTTTAAAAACCGAAAATAAGGCTTTATTGCTAGATCCAGGAGGCATAGAAATTTTTGCTCCCATGTTAACTTCGTTGTTACGGGAGGTTTCTATTGAACAAATAACAGATATTTTTGCCTCTCATCAGGATCCTGATATTATATCTTCCCTTGGGTTATGGGATAAGGCTATTCCTACGTCAACTCTACACTCCCCCTGGTTATGGGAAGGGTTCATTCGTCATTTTGGTATGGATAATATGACATATCGAGCTATACCAGATGAAGGTGGAGTGCTCAGAATAGAAGATATTGAATTGCAACTTATACCGGCGCATTATGTTCATTCTTCAGGTAATTTCAGTGTTTATGATCCCAGAGCGAAATTACTCTGGAGTGGTGATATTGGTGCGGCACTTGAGTCTGTAGATGCAGGCTTGTTTGTAGAAAATTTTGACGAGCACATCCCTAAAATGAAAGGTTTCCACCAACGTTGGATGCCTTCAAATCGTGCTAAAAATGCCTGGATAAATAGAGTACGTTCTCTGGATATCGAAATTCTGGCACCTCAACATGGTCGTATGTTCAAAGGTCAGGATGTTGAAAGATTTCTTAACTGGTTTGAAGGCCTCGAAGTGGGAATTGCTGTTAATTTGTAACACAGCTTTTTACTCATAAAAGAGTAATCATCCAATTACAGCATATTGTATATGTTGCAGCTCTATGCATCCAATTTCCAGGATATACATTATAAAATGTGTATTATTTACTATTGTGACTATTTACTTTGTGAATACCAGGCTTATCTGGGATAATTGGGGAAACCAATAACTTCTTAATTTCATGTCCAAAGATCAAGTTAAGCTTGAAAAGCGATTACGCCATAATATTGGCAAAGCTATAGAAGATTTTAATATGATTGTAGAAGGCGATCATATTATGGTTTGCCTTTCTGGTGGCAAAGATAGTTTTGCCATGCTTGATTTGTTAATGATTCTAAAAGCTCATGCCCCCGTTCGTTTTGACATAACAGCCGTCAACCTTGATCAAAAACAACCGGGCTTTCCAGAACACGTTCTTCCCAGTTACCTTGAATCTATCGGTATTCCTTTTCATATTATTGAGGAAGACACCTATTCTGTGGTTAAAAGAGTGATACCAGAAGGGAAAACTACCTGCGGTTTATGTTCTCGCTTGAGACGAGGTGTACTTTATGGGTTTGCAGAAGAGCATGGTTATACTAAAATTGCTTTAGGGCATCATCGGGACGATATGGTTGAAACCCTGTTTCTCAATATGTTTTTTGGTGGTTCGTTGAAAACTATGCCTCCAAAGTTGAAAAGTGATGACGGCAAACATATCGTGATAAGGCCCCTGGCTTATTGTAAAGAAGTAGATTTACAATCTTATGCTGATTTTAAGGCATTTCCCATCATACCCTGTAATTTATGCGGTTCTCAGGAAAACTTGCAAAGACAGTCAATTAAACAGATGTTGGCTGAGTGGGAGCTAGACTACCCACATAGAACCGAAACCATTTTTCGAGCATTGCAAAATGTATCACCTTCGCATCTGGCCGATAATCAACTCTATGATTTTAAAAAACTTCATCAACTTAACTCAGACAAAATTCCACCAGAGTTGAATATTGTCAATTTATCATAAGTTAAGAAGATAACTGTTATTCAAATTTAAACTTAAACTAAAAAGGAACTGTCCATGAAAAAATCGAATTTACTCATTGCCATTATAATATTGCTCTTGGGCGTATTTGTCACTGGCCCCTGGCTTGCGGGAAATCGTATAGAGAAGCGATTGGATGATGTACTAACATCAATTAACAAAAATGGCGTGATAGTTTTTGAAAAAACGAGTTTTGATAAAGGTTTGTTCTCTTCTACGACAAAACTCAAGATGAAATTAGATCTGGCAGCGTTAGGCCCTGCAGCTAGTTCAATGAAAGAACTTCCTGATAGTGAAGTGATTATGACGGGTAACATTACCCATGGTCCAGTGTTGTTTAATTCTGGTATGTCTTTAGCTATGGGGCATATAACCTTTAGTTCTGAAATGGATGATAAAACACGTGCTGAAATGAAAGAGTTCTTTGGAAACGACAACCCTATGAGTTTATCCATGTTAATGGGATGGGGAGATACATTATTATTAACGGGTAATGTTATCGAATTTCAAAGCCCTGATGGAACAGTTGATTCCAAAGAAGTTAATCTGACAGTAGCATTAGATGATGTAGCAGGTGAGCTGGATACTCAGTTGGACTGGGATGGCATGTCAGCAAAAATTCCATCAAACAATGATAATATAGAAATAGTTGTTGGAAAAATAACCGCCTCATCTGAGCAGACCAGAGCATTACCTGAAATATGGGTGGGAAGCGGTAATTTAGAGATGGAAATGCTAAAGATCAGCAAAAAAGATCTTAATGTGGTTGCAAACAAGCTCATAGCCTCATCTGATACTCAATTTAATGATGACAAAAGCTTTTTATCAGGCGAAGTTGAATTGGCTTTGCAAGATTTGAATGTAAATGATGTTAGCTACGCTAAAGATTTTAAATACAAGGTTACTGTTGAGCATTTACATGCTGATAGCTTGCAACGGTTAAGCAAAGCCATAGGTGAGGCAAAAAGCTCAGGTGCAAGTGCTGAAGAGATGCAAATGGCTATGACCATGCAATTGATGGGCATACTACCAGCTATGGTACAAAAAGGTTTAACTCTGCGAATTGATACATTAGAAGCACAAGTTATGGATGAAGCGGTAAAAGCCAGTATTGAAGTTAAAGTGGCGGAAGGAACGGATGTTTCAAGAGGAATGGCAGCGATAGCTGGTGTATCTGCGACTGCTGATATTTCAGTATCTCGAGCTTTATTGGCTAAATTTCCTCAGTTAGCGGCTCCTTCCATGATTGATGGGTTGATAAGACAGGGATTGATTAAAGATGGAGCTGGCGTATTAACAACTCATGCCGAATTTAAAGAGGGTAAATTAGAAGTTAATGGACAAATTGTACCACTACCTTTTT
>JBFFIY010000248.1:0-5156 GCA_041556195.1 Enterobacterales bacterium | reverse complement strand
GCAGGACCAATGAGAGTTAATGGAGAAGATGCGCAAGGGGATTTTTATATCCCACTTGCTACAACCGAAGGAACCCTGGTTGCCAGTTACAGTCGAGGAATGCGAGTTATCAATGAATGTGGTGGTGTTAAAACCACTGTTATTGAATCATACATGCAGCGAGCCCCTGCTTTTATTTTTGATGATGCAAGAGATGCCAGAAAGTTTGGGCAATGGGTTAAAGACAATTTTGCAGGTATCAAAGAAGCTGCCGAATCTACAACAAGTGTGGGTAAACTGATTCATATTCAACAATGGTCTGTAGCCAAAACGCTTTACCTACGATTTAACTTCACAACTGGAGATGCTGCTGGACAAAACATGGTGGGCAAAGCGACCCTGATGGCTTGCGAATGGATAAGAAGAGCCTATCCCGGTAGCCGGTATCTACTATCTGGCAACATGGATACTGATAAAAAACACTCCCATCTGAATATACTGCACACTCGAGGCAAAAGAGTAATTGCTGAAATCGTTATTAAAAAAGAAGTACTTAAAGCCGTTATGAAGGTTGATACTCGTAAATTAGCCAAGGCAACAGCTCTGGCGAATACAGGCGCGATGATGGCTGGTGCAGCGTACAATGGTCCTCATTCAGCCAATGGTATCGCTTCAATATTTTGCGCTACAGGTCAAGATGAAGCTAATGTGGTCGAATCTCACGCAGGCCTTCTTTCTGCTGAGTTGCTGGACAACGATGATATCTATATGGCGGTAACGCTTCCTTCATTGATTGTTGCGACCTATGGTGGAGGCACAGGATTACCCACTCAACGTGAATGTCTGGAAATAATGGATTGTTATGGCGCAGGTAAAGCAAACAAATTTGCTGAAATTGTTGCTGCAACGGTATTAGCTGGAGATATTTCGCTGGGTTGTGCAGTTATTGCTGGAGATTGGGTAAGTAGTCACGATCAATTGGGTCGTAATCGGAATTAGGGGCAGTTTTGAGGTTCGAGCTTCGAGTTACGAGATAAAAAAACTGACAGCCTCTTTATTTAGTGGCAGGTTTTCTCGCAACTCGCATCTCGTAGCTTTTTTTTCTTGTTTTTCATCTCGCATCTCGTTCCTTTCAAGCATTCAATGCCTTCTCTAAATCCGCTTTTAGATCTTCAACATTTTCAATTCCCACACTCAAACGAACTAAATTATCAAACATACCAAGTTTTTCTCTGAGCTCTTTGGGAACTGAGGCATGTGTCATAATGGCAGGATGTTCAATAAGACTCTCCACGCCACCCAAACTCTCTGCCAAAGCAAATATTTCAACCGTTTCCAGAAAACGCCGAGCCTTATCTAAACCACCTTTAAGCAATACCGTGATCATGCCGCCAAAACCTGACATTTGCTTTTTAGCCAGTTCATGTTGTGGATGAGACTCCAGGCCAGGATAAACTACAGATCCCACCTGATCATGATTTTCAAGCCATTTTGCAATGACCATGGCACTTTGGTTATGACGTTCCATACGGATGGCCAAAGTTTTCAAACCACGTAGAGCCAAATAAGCATCAAAAGGTCCATTTACCGAACCGATTGCATTTTGTAGAAACTCCATGCGCTCTAATACTTCAGGATTATCGCCCACAATGGCAATACCACCAACCATGTCAGAATGACCATTAATGTATTTTGTAGCTGAGTGCATAACCACATCCGCGCCAAGTGAGATCGGGTTCTGATTAAAAGGTGTAGCAAATGTATTATCAACTACTACAATAATACCCTTCCCTCTGGCTATATTAACCACAGCTTCAATATCAACAAGCTTTAACATAGGATTAGTCGGTGTTTCTATCCAGATCATACGAGTTTGTTCAGTAAGCGCCGCTTCGACTTGTGACAGTTCAGCCATGTCGACATAATTAAACATCAAACCAGCCGTCACACGACGAACTTTATCAAACAGACGATAAGTGCCACCATAAAGATCATTCATGGCAATCACTTCATCACCCGTTTCTAATAACTCTAAAATTGTTGCAGTGGCAGCCATGCCTGAAGCAAAGCCAAATGCTCGCTTACCAGCTTCTAAATCAGCCACACAGCGCTCATAAGCATAACGGGTAGGATTATGGCTTCGTGAATATTCAAACCCCTGATGTTCGCCAGGGCTCGTTTGAACATAAGTGGATGTGGTGTAAATTGGCGGCATTACCGCCCCAGTCGTTGGATCAACAAACTGGCCAGCATGGATCACACGAGTTTCAAAATGCATTTTTTTTTCAGAATTCATCATCAGCTCTCTTATAATGTTAGCTAACTATGGCAAAACCAATAGATAAAATGGAAGTAACTATTCAGCTTACCCCTAAAATGAGCCATTTGTTAAGCATGTCCTATGCTTCACCCCTTCGGGGCTGGCGCGAAAATCTTTTCCAGAAAGATTTTTCATCGTTCAAAAATGATCAAATAATCGAGTATAATCACATTTTTTGCCTCGAATTGACTCATTTTAGAGGCAACCTGAACAGCTACGGGCACATTTAACAACTCGCTGAGTTGCGGGAGTCCAATTATCTCATGGGGCAGGCTCTGGTGAAAATCTCTTAAACAGAATTCAGGTTAATCTATACTCCTAATCATTCAATTAAGCTATCTGGAAGACCAGCATTTTTAACCCTTTCTCTGCATCAATATCTTGATAAACCTCTGGAGCATGAATTCTTTCAATAAATTGTAGTTGAGGGCAGGCTTCACGCATATTTTTATGAATAAAGTCTAAACCAAGGTAAGGAGAATTGAGACAAATAAGAGCATAGCCTTTGCTATTAAGCAATTGAGGCAAACGCCGCATAATTTTACTGTAGTCCTTTTCAATATCGACACTACCTTTTTGGAAGGTAGGAGGATCACAAACGACTATATCGTATGGACCTAACTTATTAAGTCTGCCGAAAGATTTGAAAATATCCACTGCTTCGAACCTGACATCTCGTAAATCATGCTTATTTAACCGATGATTATCACGCCCTCTGGTCAAAGGTGCTCGGCTGTTATCAACATTGACTACCTGACGTGCTCCCCCTTCTATAGCGACTACCGAGAAACCACAAGTATAGGCAAAAAGGTTGAGTATGCTTTTATCTTTAGCATGTTCTCTTACCCATTGGCGACCATTTTTCATATCAAGAAACAAACCATGATTTTGTGATTGTCCTAGCTGGATCTGATAATGCAAATTATTTTCAGCAATGGTAAATTGAGAAACACACTCACCTGACAATACCTCAACTGGTGCTCTATACCTGCAACGATATTGAACTTGAACCGAGGTGCATTGCTCAAAACTATTGTTTAAATCTTGTGCGAGCAGCCTTAACCAATCATCAGCAACTTCATCATACAATGTGATCAAACAAACAGGTGGTAACAAATCAATAGTTATATGTGAGAATTCAGGGTACAGCTTACCTCTTCCATGGAATATTCTCTGTGCATCATTGGTTTCAGCAACGCTGAGGAGATTCATTATTGACATTATAGATAAACACTTGCATTATTTTAACTGTGGCTATTTTAGCCTGTAGAAAATGTAATGGATATCCTTTAGTATTCAAGATCCAGAAAAACATGCTCTAACAAACCTATGAACAACATCCTTAGCCTTCCCTCTAAACAGTTAAAATTATTGCGTTACCCTGTCAGGCGTAATGAGAAACTCTCTGCCTGGGACTCAGCGGATGAATATCTGCTTAAGGCTATAGAAGAACTTTCTTTAAACACCGAACAAAACATCCTTATCATCAATGATGCCTTTGGGGCTTTAACCTGTGCTTTAGCTGGTTATCCAATTACTTCAATAAGTGATTCTTATATCAGTCATAGTGCTATAAAGAAAAATCTAAAACTTAATAAGTGCGAACATCAAGATAAGATTAACATTGCTGATTGTAACCGAAAAAGTCCTTCGAACATCCAACTAGCCCTGATAAAGATCCCAAAAACGTTGGCATTACTTGAATATCAACTCCTTAAAATCAGTGAAGTGGTTGATGAAAACTCAATTATCATAGCGGCTGGAAAAACCAAAAACATTCATAACTCTACACTGGCCTTATTTGAAAAAATAATCGGGCCAACAACAACCTCTCTTGCCTGGAAAAAATCCAGACTCATTTATTCAGAACCTACACAAAAAGAAGAGAAGTCACAGTATAAACCGACTCAATGGTCTTTAGAAAACACCCCTTTTACCATAACCAGCCAGGCCAATGTGTTTTCCAGAGAAAGTTTAGATATTGGTGCAAGATTTCTTATTGAAAATTTACCAAAAGGAAATTTTGAACAGATCATTGATCTGGGTTGTGGTAATGGTGTTGTTGGATTCTGTGCATTAAATAAATACAGCAAAGCAAAAGTAAGCTTTGTTGATGAATCTTTTATGGCTGTGGGCTCGTCTCAGATCAATGTCGAAAACAACCTCCCTCAAGAACTGCAACGGTGTAACTTTCAAGTGAATGACTGCTTATCAGGTTCTAAAGAAAATACGGCTGATCTTATTTTATGTAACCCACCATTCCACCAACAACAAACCCTGACCAACCATATCGCAGTTCAGATGTTTAATGATGCTTTCAGGGTACTAAAACCAGAAGGTAAACTTATCATTGTCGGCAATCGACATTTGGGTTATCACAGACGTTTACAACAAATTTTTGGCAACCAAAGAGTTGTTGCTTCTAATAAAAAATTTGTTGTTTTGGAATCGGTTAAGGCTTAGGTAACTCTAAAGCAATCCATTACTTTAAAAACTGGCCTTAAATGAATGAATGCTCAGGGAGATAGCTCTCCTTTTGCAGCACCCAGCTAATTTCTCTAAAGTTAACTCAAAATAATACTTAAATCGGGGAACCAATTATCTGTATGCCTGAGATTTCTATATTTGGATTAAGTTGGTTTATTTCCCTCAATATCCAGGCATCAAAATCAAAAATACTCATTGATGAAAATAACCATTAAAACATAGGTGCTTATTTTGTAACTACTCAGCAAGTTGTTAAATGTGCTCGTAGCTGTTCAGGTTGCCTCTAAAATGAGCCAGATCGAGGCAAAAAATGTGAGTATACTCGATTATTTGACCATTTTTGAACGATGAGATGGCTCATTTTAGAGGT
>JBFFIY010000247.1:0-5390 GCA_041556195.1 Enterobacterales bacterium | reverse complement strand
CTTATAACGATACTTCGTTACCCAAACAAAGTGATATTCAATATTATATTTTGTATGTGAACCTTGTCTATATTTCATACCTTAATAATACAGCCAACTGCTAGCTTAAAGCTACCCGTCTAAAGACGGGGGTTTAAACCGGGTATACCTGGGACAGGCATTTTCAATGTTGTCTTCGATGTTTATTCACATGGATATAATGGTCTTTCTCAATCATAAAGTGTGTGTTCTTTGATTGTGCTTTGATTGTAAACCCCACACTCCGCATCAGGTTATAGGGTGATCACAATGGAGGTTAATATACACTACCTCCCTATTGTATTCATTGAACATGCCAACTATAGTGAGCCATCTGATTTTTAACAACCGCTAAATCGATGGACAGCCTTTTCCTACTTATACCCATAACATTAATATTACTCGGCCTAGCCATCTGGGGTTTTCTGTGGGCAGTTAATCATGATCAGTTTGATGATATGGATTCTCCCGCCACTCGAATACTTTTTGATGATGATGAGCAGGCTACCCTTAAAGAAATAAGACGACAAAACGAACAAAAACAAGAAAAAAATCCCTGATGGATTGGCCTAATCTGACAGCAGCTTTTGTGGCTGGTTTAATCGGTAGCATACATTGTTTTGGTATGTGTGGAGGCATTGCCAGTGCGCTTCAACTCGCTATTCCTAACCAATCAAGCTTTTCTAAATGGCTTTATCTCATCAATTTTAATCTGGGTCGAATTATCAGCTATAGTCTACTTGGGTGGTTATCCGGTTGGCTGGGATTTGGTGCTGCTAAAGCCATAGGTGCAGATCTCGGCATGAATATTCTGCGGTTCGCAGGAGCAATCTTTTTATTATTGATGGCTTGTTATATCGGTCGATGGTGGATGATACTGTCACAATTTGAACGATTAGGCATTAAGCTATTCAATCCCATTAAAAATCTGGGAAAGAAATTCCTTCCTTTAAAGCATCCTGGACAAGCCTTCTCAGTTGGCATATTTTGGGGATGGATGCCCTGTGGTCTGGTCTACTCCTCTCTGGCTTTTGCCGCATCTTCTGCCAACGCATCAGAATCGGCCCAAAGAATGCTGGCTTTTGGTCTGGGCACGCTTCCTGCGGTGGTTTTTATGGGACATATGGCTAACAGCCTGAGAGTCTGGCTACAAAAGCCAGCGACTAAACAACTTGCTGCAATTTCACTGGTGTTAGTGGCAGTTTGGACAATACAACCTTTAATTATGGCATTGGTAAACACACCTCATACGACACATTCTCATCATTAAATTAATTCATGAATTGCCATAAATCAGTTAAAACAAACTTGATCAAGATCAAGCCTCCTCTCTCAATAACATCTAAAATTTAAACTTCGTAGCTCGTAACTCGTAACCCATAACTTAGGCTTTTACATCATGGCATCTGAATACTTTAGTCGAGAACTCATTGAAAAATATGACCTGACAGGTCCAAGGTATACCTCATACCCCACAGCTGTTGAATTCCATACCCGTTTTAAAGCTTCAGATTTTGTTAATGGTGTCAAAAATAGCGGTAAAAACAAACCCTTATCCATTTATATCCATGTCCCTTTTTGCGATACGCTGTGTTATTACTGTGCCTGTAATAAAGTGATCACCAAAGATTACTCTAAATCTGTTGATTTTGTTAATTACCTTAAAAAAGAAATGGATCTGCTTGCTCCTATGGTTCAAAACCGCCCGGTAAAACAAATGCATTGGGGCGGTGGCACACCGACTTTTCTAAGTGACGAACAAATGCAGGATATCATGACTCACCTGGCCGATAAATTTACTCTGGTTAGTGATGATGAAAGCGAATACGGCATAGAAATTGACCCAAGAGCCGCCAATCCTGAACGGATCAGAAATTTAAGAAAAATGGGCTTTAACCGTCTATCTCTTGGTGTTCAGGATGTTGATCCGGTTGTTCAAAAAGCGGTTCATAGAATTCAACCCAATGATATTACCGAAGCGGTTCTAAAAACGGCACGTGAAGTTGGTTTCGAGTCAATTAATCTGGATCTTATTTATGGTCTTCCTTTCCAGACAGCTGATTCTTTTGTTGAGACACTCAAACAAGTCATCTCATGGAAACCCGATCGACTTTCAGTTTTCAATTACGCCCATTTGCCCCACCTATTCGCACCACAAAAAAGAATATTGTTAGAAGATTTACCCAGTGCCAATGAGAAATTAACCATCCTTGAGCAATCTATTGAGCAACTTTCAGAAGCCGAATACCGTTTCATAGGTATGGATCATTTTGCATTACCCGATGACGAACTCTCTAAGGCACAACAAGATGGTAGTTTGCATCGGAACTTCCAGGGGTATACCACTCATGGAGGATGTGATTTGGTGAGCTTTGGGCCTTCTGCCATTAGCCAGATAGGTGATGTATACAGTCAAAACATGAAAACTCTGGAAGAATATTATCAAGCTCTGGATCTTAATCAGCTTCCAGTATGGAGAGGTTGTCATCTCGATAAAGACGATTTTATCCGTCGTGCAGTCATTGTTCAGTTAATCTGCCAATTTGAATTGAATTTTGAAGAATTTAACCAAAAATTTGATATCAATTTTCATGAATACTTTGCAGAAGAGCTTGGTTTCCTGGAAGAAATGACCCATGAAAATCTAGTAACCCTGAACGATGATGGGATCATTATTCATGCACCTGGTCGGTTATTAATTCGCAATATCTGCATGCAATTTGACAAATATTTCAATCGAATGAGGGCTCCTATCGCATTTTCTAAAACTATTTAAAATAGCTCTGGGCAAAGAAGTCTGAGTTAAACAATCAGCTAAAATTTTCAAACAGAATTCAATTTTTGAACTAAACTTATTTATTAACCAACTAAATAAGTTTAGTTGGTTAATAAATAGGATTGCTCTGAGGAAATTATGCTAAACCCGTATTTTTATTTAAATAAACTCATACAAAAAAGCTATATAAAGCAGCTGTTAGTATTCCCAATTTTCAACGCCAGGCTAATTCCCCCCTTCTTTTTTTTTATTACCCTGTCTGACAATACTCTCCCATGCTACAGAAAATCCTCTCTTACCTGAAAAACAAACCATTAAGGCACTTTACATTCCGCTTGCAGATCACTATGCGGCTCTGGTTGCTTTTGAACGTTATGGTAAACAAATGATCCACGCAGATTTTCAAATTGAACAAATGAAAGACTGGGAGCTTCTGCGAGCGTATTTTCAATCGGGTGAAGTGGATACGGCCTATGTTATGAGTCTTTTAGCGATGGATATGTACACTGAAAAACCGCATTTTAGCTGGATTGGATTAATGCACCGAGATGGCAATGCTTTGGCCATTAATGATTTATTAAATCAACAAGTACAGCTTCCTGCCAACAAACTACAACGAAAACCTGACAACAAAGTCGCATTGGCATTAAAGCGCATTTTCAAACAGACCCAACTTTCCATTGAAATAGGCATGCCCCATTTACTTTCAACCCATACGGTGGTGTTATATCGTTATCTCAAACAACATGGGTTGAATTTGAGCCTTATCCCAAATGCCGGCACTGAAGTTTTAGCAATAACAGTTCCGCCACCAAAATCTCCTGCATTTCTTAAAGGTAAAAGTAATCGAGCACAAGCGGCTGCGTTTGAACAGTCCCTACCCTGGGTTGATGTGGTCGAAACAGGTGGTTTTGGCCATGTAGCCTGGTATTCTAAAGATGTTATGCCCTGGAAATATGGACATGTAGAGTGTATTGCCCTGGCAACCCACATTGCCATTGATAAAAAATTCAACGCAATTAAAGAGGTAATGGCTTATATACAAAAAGCTGGTAATGACATAGAACAAGCCAGAAATGAAGATGGAGAAAAACTTGAGGCAATAGTTCAGATAGTACGTTAACATATTCCACTCCATACCCGGGATGCAATTATTGCCAGTCTTGATCCAAAACTTAAGGTAATTAACTATCAGCACCTCAATGTAGACAAGGCGGGTCTCAGGCAAATTATGGACTTTGCAGTTGAAGGAGGAATTCTGAAAAAAGCGATTGATATCGATGGTTTCTCGGATCTGCGTTTTGCAGTACCTCCTTCTTCTAATGATACAAATCAGGAATGAATTGAGAACATTATGGTTGAAAATAACCCTCTATGCCACAATACGGAAAAATCCTCCAAAAAAAGAGGCTCAGTCTATCGACGTTTAATATTCTGGTTTGTTATCTCAGCACTATTACCGCTGGCTATCTTCTCCTGGTTTAGCTATCTACAGGCGACCAACAGCCTGAAAAATGCCGCTAACGAAGAACTCTTGCAGTCGGCAACACTCAATCGTAAATTTATTACGACCTGGTTTGACTATCGTTTTATGGATGTATCTATCCAGGCTGAATCATATAGCAATGTAGAACTACTGCAAATGCTGTCAAAGACTGGCAGCAAAGAATGTGCTATCTCAAAGCTCTACAGAACAGATTATCTGGGATAAGACATCCGCTCTAAAAAGAGTATTAAATAAAGAAAAGTTGTTAAAAACGTTAATAACGTCTTATCTCACCGAGATGCCAATGCGGATAGATGATTTACAACGTGCCCTGGAAAATACTGATGTTGAGAAAATAAAAGCTATATCTCATGCTATCAAGGGTATAGCGGGCAATTTAGGTGGTTTAGAGTTACAACAAAAAGCGGCTGAACTTGAGTATACGGCTAAAACGCAACACACAGATCGTTTTAGTGTTTTAACTGCAGATCTTTTGTTAGCAAACCAACGGCTGACAGCGCTATTTCAACAGTTTTTAGATGCCTCTTATGAAAGCGAGCAGACCGACGAAACAGTATAAAACATAGAGCAAACTCAAACAGATCCAAATCTGCATGCAAACTCCATCTTGACAGATGCAGGGGCTTATAACGTCGTTTTAACTGATGTAAATGTACGCAATGAAATCCATACCTTACTAGAAACACTAACAAGTAAACTCATTCATAATGATTATATTGATATTACAGAGCTTGTTCGATTAACTCAAATATCTGTAATAACCACTATGAAATCTTTACTTGAGCAATTAGAACAACAAATTCCTCAATTTGAAAACAAATCCGCTTTAATTACTATACCCGTGACACCTGGAAATGCAGGTTTCAGCAAGTCAAGAAGCGTCCATATTCGAGGCTTGAAGCTTCCGCATCCTGCTAACGCCCCTTACCTACGTCCTGTAGGCAAAAGTGCAGTATTAGTTATTTATGTCGTAACTATTCAGCTTACCCCTAAAATGAGCCATCTCATCGTTCAAAAATGGTTACCTACATGGATGTAGGGTATGCTGGAAATGCAGGAGCAATTTCCAGTCAAATAATCGAGACAGTT
>JBFFIY010000246.1:0-5433 GCA_041556195.1 Enterobacterales bacterium | reverse complement strand
GATTTAATCGATGCTAGATTGTCTATGTTCATGATAGTTCTCATAATAGAGATCATGGACTAAATAGATAAATATTTCAGGCTCTTTTTATTCTGGAATCACTTACTTCTTTCGGGCTCATTTCATATTGGACAAGGCTCATTTTTGCACTTAATTTTTGATTGTGTAACAATGTAATGCCTTTAGTTATCTGTTTTAGTGGTACAGGACGAGTTTGGGAAAGAGAACTAGAGAATATTACTGTAAAAGATCTGAGATCTATTACAGGCTCTGAGTAAACGGATCTTTTGTGTTGAAGTTGTTTGAATTTTGCATATTTAGCTAATATTGCATTAATACTCCTTTAAAATGATCAAGATTTATTCCTTTTTGCGTTTTCTGCTCGCTATGTGAATTTTAATAAAAATGGGGTTTTACCGACTTGTTTATGGATAAGTTCGGTTCTGGATAGGCTAAAAAGAGATTTGATTCACCACCAGATACAGAGTCAGCCTGATGAGCGGGGCGAGTATTTTGGTTGTAAAGAAATAAGAAGAAAAATAAAAAATACTAATAATTATTTGCAAACAGGTTATTTTAACCTGTCCAATTGAAATATTTTTTGTAGTTTGTAATACAAATTCCTACCTAAAGCACTCGCTATACTTATAGGGCAGGTTTTGTTCTTCATACCCAAAGCACTCGCTATGCTCACAGGGCAGGCTCTAGTAAAAATCTCTTAAACAGAATTCAGGTTAGTTAAGAATTTCTGATTTAAGCCATCCATTTTGCAGTTCCTCAACAATTTAAATGTTAGGAAAAAGAAAAATGTTAAGTATTCTTGGGATGGACTTTATCACCAGTGATGTTGAGCTAGAGCAGCAACTTGTTGGTCAATATAATTATTGGCTGGTGCTGTATTCATTGTTTATTGCCTGGATTGGGTCTTTTGCGGGACTTAACGTGGTAACGTCGATGCGATCAGCCGACACAATGCGAGCCAGGCATTATTGGTTACTTATTGGTTCTCTATCCATGGGGTGTGGGATCTGGTCAATGCATTTTGTTGGAATGTTGGCATTTAGATTACCGGTACCTGCTCATCACGTGATGTCAATAACGGCGATATCAGTGGTGCCTGCGGTTATTGCAAGTGGAATGGCACTTTTTGTGCTTTGCAGAAAAGAGTTTAACTGGCTCAACACTTGTATTGGCGGCATCTTTTTAGGTACTGGTATCGCCATAATGCACTATGTTGGCATGGCGGCAATGAGAGGAGAGTTTATTCTGGTTTTTCGACCAGGGATATTTGCTCTGTCCGGGGTGGTCGCAGTTGCACTGGCAATTATTTCTTTAAATGTACGACGCTTAGAGCATAGGCTTGGTAACGTCGATGGTTATAAACGCCTTTTGATATCCTCTCCAATCATGGGATTGGCGATCACAGGTATGCATTATATGGGAATGCAAGCCTCGGAGTTCTACGCCGCCCCAGCTCTAAGTAATGTTGTTAATAACATGTCTCATGAGAGCATGACCATCATTATTGTAGCACTGACTTTGTTTTTATCACTTCTAGCCGTGTTGTCCACCACAATCAATAAAATGTTCCTGAAGCTCAATAAGACCGCTATATTAGCCGAAGAAGCAGTTCAGGCAAAATCCGAATTTTTAGCTCGGATGAGCCATGAAATTCGCACGCCTATGAATGCGATTATTGGTATGACACGATTAGCCAGGAAAACCGATCTAACACCAAAACAAACGGATTATATTAGTAAAATCAGTTTGGCTTCTAATAAATTGTTGGGAATTATTAACGATATTCTTGATTTTTCAAAAATTGAGGCGGGTAAGTTAGAAATTGAAAATATTGAGTTTTCAATAGATGAATTACGAACAAGTGTATGTGGTGTTATCGAGAGTGAGGCAAAAGAAGCCGGACTGGATTTTGAGTTTAACGTGTCTCCACAGGTGCCTGCATTGCTTAGGGGTGATCCATTACGGATCAATCAAATACTTATTAACCTTGCTTCTAATGCCGTTAAATTTACTAAGAAGGGTTTGGTTATCATCTCACTGGATGCAACGCGCAATGGTGACAAAATTTCTCTGCAGTTTTCGGTACGAGATAGCGGGATTGGGATGTCTGAAGAGGAGGTTAGTTTGCTGTTTATGTCCTTTTCTCAGGCGGATAGTTCTATTACCAGAAAATTTGGAGGAACTGGATTGGGACTTGCGATCTGCAAACAACTTTGTGAGCTGATGCAAGGCCAGATCTGGGTTGATAGCAGACCAGGACTTGGTAGTACATTTTCTTTTACGGTACAAACTGAGTTGGTTGAGGACGTAAGGGAATCTCGTGTATATTTACAGCAGTTAAAGGTTCTGGTGGTTGATGATGATTCAGCTACCTTGCAAATTCTTATCGAAATGCTTGCGGAATTCAGTTTTAATGCTGATTCTGCCATTAGCGGCAAAATCGCACTGGCTATGTTAGAGCAGGCCACTTCTGACAAGACACCCTATGATATTGTTTTGATTGATTGGCAGATGCCAGATATGAGCGGCGTTGAATTGGTGCAAATAATACGTAGCAATGTGCACATAAGTAAAGTGCCTAAACTATTGATGATTTCTGCACATAGTCGCGGCGAACTTAGTCGTGTTGTCAGTAGCCTGGGACTACAACATTTTCTCATTAAGCCAATTAATCCCAGCATATTATATGAATCGATCATTGACATATTCAGTGTGACTGATCCGCAGGCGGCAGACTATCTGACGGCCAAATATCCGTTACTTTCTGAGCCGCCAATTAAACGGGTTGAAGGTGCCAAAGTGTTGTTGGTGGAAGATAATTTATTTAACCAGCAAATTGCTCTCGAAACATTAAGATCCATGAAAGTAGAAGTCGAGCTGGCAGAAAATGGTCTGGAGTCTTTGATAAAACTGGAAACCAATGATTATGATTTAGTTTTAATGGATATTCAGATGCCTGAAATGGACGGCCTGACGGCAGCTAAAGAGATCCGCAAGCGCTGGCCTGACCGTATCCTGCCGATTATTGCAATGACTGCTCACGCCATGTCTGGTGATCGAGAGAAAAGTTTAGAAGCGGGTATGAATCAGCATATGACCAAGCCCTTTGATCCCGATAAATTGGCAATGTCGATAGTTTACTGGGTTCGTTACAAAAAAACTGCTATTTCCAAAAGTGACTCCAACCAGGGGGAAAACTTACCAGATGGCTTACACAGCTCTGCCAACAACCAGCTGTTTCAGGCTCCACTATATCTTCAGGAGCCACTATTGGATTTAGAAAAAACAGGGCAGGCAATACCACCATTAACTACCGAACTGCATTATGGATTAGATTTTCAGGCATTACGAAAGCGTTTTAAGGGCAATGGCGATGTTATCCGAAAATTATTAGTTAGTTTTAACGATAGTTTTGATCCAGAGAAGATCAACATGACAATGTTGTTGGAGCAGGAAAACTACGCTGATGCAAAAATTATGGCACATAGTATGAAGTCTACTTCTGCTTATATCGGGGCAACCGCTATGAGCCTTTACGCACAAATAATAGAGAAGGCCTTAATGGATGAGGATCTTCCCCTGGCGAGGTTACAAGCAGATTTTTTTGACAAAGAATTGATTCGAATAGACAAAGATATTCTAGAGGCTCTTAAATCGTTAGTTGATTCAGAACCTGATAATGAAGATCAGTTAGCAAATAAAAATAAGGCGCATGAAGTCTTGGAGCAACTCGTCCCTCTGCTTGAAAATGACGATTATGATAGTGAAAGACTAGCTCATCAATTTTTAAAACATATTGGTGAAGCTGCTAATCATCAGGTAATTATGAATTTTTTCAATGCTATTACAGACACGGAATATGATGCCGCTTTAGGGGAAATTGAGAATGTACGAAACGTTATAAGAGATATATCATGAACAAGGTGACCCAAAATAAAATTCTGATAGTCGATGATGTGAAAATGAATAGACGATTGATCGCGACGATTCTTAAAGAAGATTACAAGATCATATTGGCGAGTAATGGTGAGCAGGCTCTGGAGCGTGCAAGAAAACATTTACCTGATCTAATTCTTCTGGATATTATCATGCCTCGCATGACTGGACACCAGGTATTAAAACAACTTAAGAATGATCCTTTGACGCAGAAAATTCCTGTGGTGTTTCTTACTGCCTTAACCAGTGAAAGCGAAGAAGAAGAAGGGTTGTTAATGGGGGCTGTAGATTATATTACCAAACCATTCCGGCCAGCGATCATTCGAGCCAGAGTTGCTATACACATGCAGTTGATTGAACAGCACAAACAACTTGAAATACTTACTAATCAAGATGGACTAACCGGCATTTATAATCGTCGTAAATTTGATTTCAGTCTTGAGAGAGAATGGCGGCGCAGTTTAAGAAACGGTACACCATTGTCCGTCGCAATGATTGATGTCGATTTTTTTAAACTTTATAATGATAATTACGGACATGGTGCTGGTGATTTTGTGTTAAGAACGATAGCAGGTATACTTAATAAAAATATTAATCGAGCAGCTGATGTCTGTGCTCGTTACGGAGGTGAAGAGTTTGCACTTATTTTGCCCGAGTTGAATGCAGAAGGACTACAAAAAGTCTGCGAAAAATGCCGTCAATCAATAGTCTCTTTACAGATCCCCCATGATTTTTCTCATGCAGGCAAACATGTAACAGTTACTGTTGGTGGAATTAGTGGTATTCCTAACGAAGTTTTTTCCTATAACGAGCTTTTAACGCAGGCAGATAATAATCTTTACCAGGCTAAGGAACTGGGTCGTAATCAAACAATATGCGGTGAATATCAAAGAGAAACAAGCCAAAAACAAGAAATAAATAAAGTTACTGAATCAATGAATTTTAGTGAATGATTGGGAATATAAAAAATTGAACCAAAAGAAATGTCATTCTGCAAAATCAACTTTCTTAATCCAAAAAAACGTATCTTTTTAACGACTCGCTTCAAAGTGCACTCTGTGCTCTCAGCTCAAATCAACGTCCAGTCAATTTGACTCAAAAACCAAACTTTTATGAGAGATTTTGAAAGGATGAGAATTTTAACCAAAATTCGTATCTTTATAAACAAGCTGTTTATTTTTCACATGTAGGTCGGGCTTTAGCCCGACAACAACTTCGAGGGAGTAACTCTATTACTGCTTTGTTTGAGTTACCTTAAATGCCTGTCCCTTACTATACGCTCGAAGTATGCGAATTTTTTCGTTATTGGAAGATTTTTGCTTCATTAAGAAAGTGGTTAATTCGTCCGAACCATAGGTTTAAACCCCCGTCTTTAGACGGGTAGCTTTAAGCTAGCAGTTGGCTGTATTATTAAGGTATGAAATATAGACAAGGTTCACATACAAAATATAATATTGAATATCACTTTGTTTGGGT